>JALSHM010000024.1 GCA_026982235.1 Robiginitomaculum sp.
TCACGAAAATATCGCAGTCATAATCATCGACAATCCGCCCGTTAATGCCTTGTCGAGCCACATACGCGCAGGCTTGGTTGCGGCAGTTGAGGGCATAAATGCGGATGCAGATATTCGCGGCGTCGTGCTCACGGGCGCGGGGCGGATATTCATTGGCGGCGCAGACATCAAAGAATTTGGTCAGCCGCCAAAGGCGCCGTTCTTGCCCGATGTTATTGATATTCTCGAAAATTGCCGTGTGCCAATCGTGGCGGCAATCAATGGTGCGGCGCTGGGCGGCGGGCTCGAGATAGCGCTTGGGTGTCGGTTTCGTGTCGCAGGGTCAGCCGCGAAATGTGGCCTGCCAGAAGTAAACCTTGGCCTGATACCAGGCGCAGGCGGCACCCAAAGATTACCGCGTCTTATCGGCGCCGTGAAGGCGGGCGAGATGATTACATCCGGCAAACCACTCTGCGCAGACAAGGCTTTGGCGGCGGGTATTGTTGACGCCGTATTTACGGACGATTTATTGGCCAATGCGGCGGCTTTTTTACAAGACAAATTGGCCGCAGGCGATAGGGGTAAGGCGCTTTCTAAAGTCACTAATCTCCCTAATTGGGACGCAGAACAATTCGCAAAACTGGAAGCCAAAACCAAAGCCCGCGCGCGTGGGCAATTATCTCCGGTGAAAGCTTTGGAGGCTGTGCGGGCGGCGCAAGAATTACCGTTTAAGGCGGGCATAAAGCGCGAACGGGAAATTTTTATGGAGTGTATGGCGAGCCCCCAACGCGCCGGGCTTATCCATGCGTTTTTTGCCCAGCGACAAGTGGCCAAAGTCCCCGGCTTGGATATGTCCAAAACCCGGCCTATAAAATCTGTGGGCATTTTAGGCGCAGGTACTATGGGGGTCGGCATTAGTTTGGCATTTTTGGCCGGTGGCTATGGCGTGCAACTGTTTGATATAAACCGCGATGCGCTGGACGCTGGCCTTGAGCGCATCGTAAAAACCCTAAAATCCAATCTGATAAAGGGGCGTATTAGCGCAAGCAATATGCAAGAGCAATTGCACAGGCTTTCTGCCGTTTTTGACATGCGCGACCTCTCTAATTCTGATTTAATCATAGAAGCTGCCACCGAAAATCTGGAGATTAAAAAATCCATTTTCCGCGACCTTGATGGCATTGCCAAACCCGGTGCTATTCTGGCCAGCAACACATCTTATTTGGACATCAATATTCTGGCCGCCGAGACCAAACGTCCGGGCGATGTCATTGGTATGCATTTTTTCTCTCCGGCCAATATTATGAAACTGCTAGAGGTCGTGCGTACGGATAGGGTGCGTGATGATGTGCTGGCCACCGTCATGGCGCTTGGCAAAACCATAGGCAAGATCAATGTGTTGTCTGGGGTGTGTGACGGCTTTATCGGCAACCGTATCCTCAAGGCTTACCGCAAGCAGGCTGATTATATGCTAGAAGACGGCGCAGAGCCTGGGGATATAGACCGCGCCATGAAAGACTTTGGCATGGCCATGGGGCCATTTGCCGTTTCGGATTTGGCAGGTCTGGATATAGGGTATTTCAACAGACGGCGCGAAGATGCGTCGCGGCCAAAGGCGGAACGATATTCCCGCATAGCCGATATATTATATGAGCAAGGCAGGCTTGGCCAGAAGAGCGGCGCAGGCTATTACAAATACGTAGACGGTTCCCGCACCCCCATCATTGATGCCCGCACCACTGATATTATCGCCACAGAGCGCAAACGCCTCGGTATTACGCCGCGCACATTTACGGACGGCGAAATCCGCGACCGCATTCTCTATGCCATGATAAATGAGGGCGCAAAAATTCTGGGCGAAGGTATCGCTGCCCGTGCGCTGGATATAGATATGGTCTATGTCCACGGCTACGGCTTCCCCGCCTATCACGGCGGCCCGATGTTTTACGCGGATGCTATCGGCGCAAAAACGGTTTACGCAAAAATTCAGGAATTTGCCAAACAGGATGCATATTCATGGCAAGCCGCGCCCCTGCTGAAGAAACTGGCCGAGACGGGCGGGACGTTTAAAGAGATAAGTGCTCTCTAATCTGATCCGCTATCACCGTGAACCCTGTGTGGGGGCTTTGTGGGCCGGGTTTTATTTTAGGGCCGAAAGCCAGCACGGGGACTTGTTCGCGGGTGTGGTCGGTGCCCGGCCAGCTTGGGTCATTGCCGTGGTCGGCGGTGATGATGACCAGATCGTCCGGGCGAAGCTCTTGCGCGAAGGCTTCTAGCATAGGGTCAAATTCTTCCAACGCATTGGCATAGCCGGGTACGTCGCGCCTATGGCCGAAGTCCATATCGAAATTGACAAAATTGGTGAAGATGAGATCGCCCTCGCCGGCTGTTTCTGCGGCTTTTTGCGTTGCCGCCATCAAGGCTTTGTGACCTGCGGCGGGGTATTTGTGGGTGACGCTACGGCCAGCGAAAATATCACTGACCTTGCCGACGGCATGTACCTCCCCGCCTGCTTTGACCACCTTGTCGAGCAAAGTTTCACCAACAGGTGGTACGGCATAATCATGACGATTATGGGTGCGGGCGAAATTGTCGGGATTGTCACCCGTGAATGGCCGGGCTATCACCCGTCCAATGTTATAAGGGTCAACCAATTTACGGGTGAGGGCGCACAGGTCGAGCAGTCTATCTAGCCCGAAATATTCCTCATGGGCGGCGATTTGCACCACAGAATCGGCGCTGGTATAAACAATCGGCTTTCCGGTTTTGACATGCTCAGCCCCAAGATCGACCAGAACAGCCGTGCCGGATGCATGACAATTCCCCAGTACGCCGGGCAGATCACCTTGCTTGATTAAATCTTCTATCAGCGTTTTTGGTAAGCTATTGGTTTTATCGGTGAAATAGCCCCAATCAAAGGTCACAGGCAAACCCGCCATTTCCCAGTGACCGGATATAGTGTCTTTGCCGGAGGATAATTCTGCGGCACTGCCATATTGCCCGATAATATCCGGGCTTGGGTTCAGGCCGTCTGGCAATTTACCGCAGGCCATTTTTGCGGCCAAGCCAAGGCCGAGCATTTCTAAAAACGGAATATGTAATGCGCCGGAGCGCACGCCTGTAATATCGGCACGACCATCTTTGGCCCATTGGGCGATATGGCCGAATGTATTGGCACCCACATCGCCGAATTGTTCCGCGTCCGGTGCACCGCCAATACCGACACTGTCCATCACCAATAAAAATGCTCTGCTCATATGTTTGCCTTATATATTTGCCACAATGCGATCGATAATCAGAGGACTATCAGGTGCGTCATCAGAATATATATAAGCATCTCTCAACATTTTACCAGCCTCATGGGCTTGGGTCTTATTGCGGGCATGGATACGCGCGATTGTGTCACCTGTGTTTATCTTTGTGCCGATCGGGACGATTTGATCAAAGCCGACGGTATAATCAATAATATCGTCTGGTTTCTTGCGACCACCGCCCAAGACGATGACCGCATTCCCGACGGCGCGGGCGTCTATGGCCGAAACAATGCCCGACTTTTCGGATATTATATCCGTGACAATCGGCGCGGCTTGTAAATATTTATCCGGGTTTTGCATCAAATCAGCCGGTCCGCCTAGTGCCGTGACCATACGGGCGAAAACTTCCGCCGCCTTACCATTGTCAAACACGGCTTCGACTTGGCTGCGGCCAGTACGGCTATTTTTCGCCAAGCCGCCGGCCACTAACATTTCGGCGCATAGTTCTACCGTGATGTTGTGCAGGCGTTTATCCCGAACCCCGTGCCAATGATTGATGACATTTCGGACTTCTAGTCCATTACCCGCCGCACTGGCGAGAGGCTCATTCATATCAGTGATAAGACCAGAGGTTTTCACACCCGCCCCATTGGCGACCTCGATCAAAGATTTTGCCAGCGCTTTTGCGTCGGCAATATTATCCATGAAAGCCCCAGAGCCACATTTAATATCCAATACCAAACCGTCCAGACCTTCGGCCAGTTTTTTGGATAATATGGAGGCAGTGATGAGCGGCAAACTGCTGACGCTGGCCGTGGCCGAGCGGATAGCATACATAATTTTGTCCGCAGGGGCGAGCGCTCCGGTCTGGCCAATAATTGCACAGCCTATATCTTTGACCGTGCGGCGAAACAGGGCATTATCAGCATCCACATTATAGCCGGGAATGGCGCTAAACTTATCCAGCGTCCCGCCCGTATGGCCAAGGCCTTGCCCGGAAATCATTGGCACATAACCACCGCATGCGGCTATTACGGGGCCGAGCAATAGGGAGACATTATCCCCGACCCCGCCTGTAGAATGCTTATCAAGCACAGGGCCATCTAGGTCCCACTCCATAACATTACCGCTATCGCGAACCGCTTTGGTCAAAGTGACAATATCGTTCTTGGCTAATCCTTTCAGATAAACCGCCATGACGAATGCGCCAATATGTGCGGAACTGGTATCGCCTGTGCCGATACCTTTGATAAAGGTTTGGATGTCGTGGGCGGAGGGCGAAACACCATCGCGGATTTGCGCGAGAAATTCTTGGGGGAGGAAGGTGGTCATGGGGAAACTCGTATATATCTGAGCCCCTCACCTTGTTCCTCTCCCAATGGGAGAGGAGACGTTGGCGCGTCTATTTGCGTCATCAAAACATTTTTCCTAATTCCAGGTAAACTTAGCCTCTCCCATGGGGAGAGGCGCGCGACAGCGGGTGAGGGGGTAAGGTGGCTGTTATGTTCTCCGTAACGACTAAGCCCCATAGGGCACCCAGATGTTTTTGACCTGTGTGGCTTTTTCCATATGGCGGCGACCATAGGACTTTGTCCAATCGACCTCTTGTTCCTGGTGCGACCAGACTTGTTTGAGATTGCCTATGGATGCGGCTTCGACGCCTGCAACATTGCCTGCTTTGCCGAAATACCATAGGGCACCCACTTCGTCGTGTTCGGCCAAGGTCGGGGTTAGCACGTCATGTGCGCCCGTGATGATATTGACTACGCCTGCGGGGACGTCAGATGTTTCCAGCACCTGATAAAAATCCGTCGCAGCCAACGGATAAATATCGGACGGAATAAGGACGGCGCGGTTGCCTGCGGCCATGATCGGCGCCAGCAGGGAGATAAACCCAAGCAAAGGCGCGGCTTGGGGGGCGACGATACCAACAATGCCCAGTGGTTCGTTCATGGCGATGGCAATGTCGCGTACAGGTGGGGCGTGGACGGCGCCGTCGAATTTATCGGCAAAGCCCGCATAAAAGAACAGGCGTTCTACCGACAGGGCGACTTCTTTCTTGGCGGCTGGTAATGTGCAGCCCGTCATGGATTTAATTCTTTGGGCAAATTCGTGTTTGCGCGCATCCAGATTTTCGCCAATATAATAGATGATTTGTGCGCGCAGATGGGCGGTGACGGATGCCCATTTTGCGGCCTTCGTTGCCGCCTCGACAGCGTTCCTAATGTCTTTGCGGTTACCGCGCCCGACTTCACCGAGCAGTTTTCCTGTGGGGGAAATAACGGGCATAACCGAATTTCCGTCTGGTCTTGCTTGTTTGCCGCCCACATAGTTTTTCGGGGTTTTGTCCATATTGGTTACAGGTGCGTTGGATGTAAGCGCCGCCTGTTTGACCACGGCAAGCGGTTTTGCGCCTGCGCCTTTGGGCTTGAGATATGCGAGCATGCCTTCGCGCCCACCTTCGCGGCCATAGCCACTTTGGCGCATACCGCCAAAGCCTACGGCGGCATCAAGCTGGTTTGTCGAATTAACCCAGATTACGCCCGCTTTAATCTGCGCCGCCATATCCAGTGCCGTATTGATATTTTCAGACCAGACACTGGCGGCCAAACCATATTTGGTATTATTGGCAAGGGCGACGGCTTCTGCCGGGGTGCGAAAAGTCATGGAGACCATAACCGGGCCAAAGATTTCTTCGCGCGTCAAAGTGCAGGCCGTGTCCACACCCGTGATTAGGGTTGGTCGCATGAAACAGCCTTTGCTTGGGAGCGGGATATTGGCTTGATAAATCTCGCCGCCCTCTTTCAGGCCAGCATCCACCATGTTTTGAATACGTGTCATCTGGGTCTTGTCGACCAGCGACCCCATGTCTATGGCCTTATCTAGCGGGTCGCCAACGCGGAGTTTGTCCATACGGCGTTTGAGTTTTTTATAGAATTTATCTGCAATGGCTTCACCCA
>JALSHM010000025.1 GCA_026982235.1 Robiginitomaculum sp.
TACATGCATTCTTTTGCACTTAAGGAGTTCCCATGCCGACCATCAATGTAACCGATGCCACTTTCAAAACCGATGTCCTTTCGAGTGACAAGCCTGTCCTCGTTGATTTTTGGGCAGAATGGTGCGGGCCATGCAAAGCCATGAGTCCGGCTTTGGAAGAATTAGCAGAAGAAACCGCTGGCAAGGCGGTCATCGCCAAAATCAACATAGACGATGCTATGGATACGGCCTTAAATTACAATGTGCGCGGTGTCCCTGCCCTGTTAATTTTCAAAAACGGCGAAGTCGTAGCCGCCCAAAACGGTGCCATGACCAAGTCCAAGCTCACAGAATGGCTGGCGGAGCATTCTTAGGCTCAGTCTCTGAACCCCAAAAATATCACCCAAGAACACCGCCAATTTAACTTGGTTATTCCGCCTGTTGTACGTCACGAACTACGGCATTTAAAAACCTTACACCCCAGCCTGCATGACCTTTTGGTGTTGTTGGCCGGGCTTTTGTCAACCAGTCTACACCAGCAATATCCAAATGCACCCATTTGCGATCTTCGTCGACAAAGGTGCCGATAACAGCTGCGCCAATGCTGGCACCTGGATTGCCGGCAGTACTCTTAATGTCAGCAATCTCGGAACGAATGGCCTTGTAATGGTTTTTATTGAGCGGCAATGGCCAAACGTCTTCACCCGCTAATTTGCCGATACGCATCATATCTTGCGCTAAATCCCAATCGCGGGTGATAACCACCCCATAATCTTCACCCATAGCCCGCGCAGCGGAGCCTGTTAGTGTTGCGATATTGATAAGCAGACGCGGGTCATACTCCTTTTGAGCGTAGGTAATTGCATCAGACAGGACGAGGCGCCCCTCTGCATCTGTTGACATAACCTCTATGGTTTTACCGCTCATTGTCTTGAGTACATCACCAGGACGGATAGCATCTCCAGAGGGCATATTTTCAGCCATGGCCATAACTCCGACCAGATTGACTTTATCACCGCGTTTGGCCACGGCATATAGTGTTCCTGCTACCGCTGCAGCACCGGAAAGATCGGACTTCATTGCCCATTGACCACTGTTGGGTTTCAGGCTGATACCGCCAGTATCAAATGTAATACCCTTTCCAACCAAGGCAATTGGCGCCACACCGCGCTCACCCCCCATATAGGTAACAACGATGAGACGTGGGTCATGTATAGAGCCTTGTCCAACCCCCATGAGCGCACCCATATTATTGCGTTTCATCTGGGAAAGTCCCATGACCTCAATTTTGACATTGGCAACACCATTAAATAATTTGCGTACGCCTTGGGCATAGGTTTCAGGATAGATAGTTTTACCTGGCTCAGTACCCATATCACGGGCAAATTTTACACCCGTTACAACATGACCTAGATCATTCTCAAATAATGCTTTGGCGGGCTCAGGCGTTTTGCTGTGGAAGCTGACTGTGCGTGTTTGTTCTTTGCTAGTATTGACTTTTTTCGCTTTATATTTTTTAAACGCATATGAACCCAGCGCATAACCCATAGCAATTTGTGCCGCGCTTTGTTCGGCTTTGGTAGCAAGTCCTTCAGTTATAACGCTAAGAGAATGGTTGTCGTTACTGGCTTGCGCCACATAACCACCAAGATCGCGAAGTTGGCGCACCGACAATGTATCCTCCCCTGCACCAACCACAATAATGGACTTAAACGGCGCTAAGCCGTATAAATGTAATTTCTTGCCAAATTCCCCCTTGAACTCAGCATCTTTGAGCGCGACCTCAAGTCGCCCTTCTGTTTTAGCGCTGATATTGGCTACGGCTTCACTAAGGTCACCGTCCTCATCTACAAAAATAGCTATATGCTCGGCCTTGATATCCATATCATCAAATTTTAACTGGGTAGTGTTTGCATTTGCCGCATATGCAAATATGCACGAAAAAATAAATCCCAGCCCTATTTTGAAAAGCCTTATTTTAGAGAGAACGGTCATCATAAAAACTCCAAATCTTGTTATATTGATTAAACCGCCACGGATTGGGCGGAAGTTGTGTGGTTATGTAGTGTAAGCTATGCGGCTTTTGGTGCCTTGTCTAGGCTATGGTGAAACAAACTGTACTTGATGTTTTGCTAAACGGGTTTTACCTGCTAGGATAACAAAAAAGGGAAAATATTATGAATTTTAATCTGCTTAAATCCGCCGCGCTCATTACCGTATTCAGTTTGGGGGCATGTGCCACAACACCTGACCCAGCCAAAGTGTGTACAGCGGAATGGATTGCTCCACGGGCTGAGCGCGCCATGAAAGATTTTGAACGCGATACCAAAAAAATCTTCAAAGTGTTTCGCAAATCCGCTGACCGCATGCAAAAAGGCGGCTCGCTGGGTCCTTTGCAAATGTTTTCTTTGATGAATTCCCTTTCATCCCTAGCCAAGAAATTTGAAAATGGCCGCGCCATGCGCGATATGCGCACCCTAGCCCAAACATGCGACGATCCGAATTTAATTAAGGACGCCATGACCGACTTTATGCGCAAACAAGGTATTTCGGATAAATTTATTGATTTTATCAACGGTTTGGAAGACTATCAAAAACTACTGGAAACTGGTGAACGTCCGGATTTAAAAATATAAGACAAAGCGTCCATAACTTTGTCGGGGAGATTTTATGAAAAACATATATATTGCGGCCTTTTTACTGCTTGCCGCTTGCGGAAATGGCAATATTAGCGACGATACAACAAAAACACCGCAAAAATCACCCGCCGCATCTCTTAAAATGTATGCGCTTGAATGTGGCCGTATTGAAATGCTTGATTTAAGTATTTTCGATATTGGCGGGGCTTATAAGGGACGCAGCAATAGCGCGGTGAGTTCGTGCTATTTAATCCGCCATCCTAAGGGCGATTTATTGTGGGATACCGGCCTGCCGGACGCCCTTAACCAAATGCAAGACGGAGTTGCAAACGGCCCATTTCATGTGTCTGTGCCCCATACTTTATCCGGACAACTCGCAGACCTTGGATTAGCGCCAAAAGATATAGAATTTTTATCCATATCCCATTCCCATTTTGACCATGCGGGTAATGCAGGACAATATGCAAGCGCCACTTTCATTATCCAGGAAAATGAACACAGCCATATGTTTAGAGACGATGCTCGGAAAGATCAGCAGACTTTTCCCGCCTATAGCGCTCTTGAAAACGCGAAAACCATAAAGTTTACAGGCACGCACGATGTATTTGGCGATGGTAGTGTGATGATTATCGACACACCAGGACACACGCCGGGGCATACCGTATTAAAGTTGGAACTTGAAAATACGGGAACAATCTTGCTCACCGGAGATTTATATCATCTGCATGAAGCCCGGGAAAAACGCACAATTCCCGTATTTAACACTGACCCAGAGCAAACCCTAAAATCTATGGATAAATTTGAAGCCTTAGCCAAGGCGAACAATGCCCGTGTCATCATCCAGCATTCGGCCAAAGATTTTGCAGCTCTGCCAAAACCGCCAGAATATTTGGATTAAACCGTGCATATTCTCTACTCGTTCCGACGTTGCCCCTATGCCATGCGCGCCCGAATGGGATTGAAAATTGCGGGGCTTGAAGCTGGCACTGACTATGAACACCGAGAAATCCTGTTGCGGGATAAACCTGCTGAAATGCTGCAAGCTTCACCCAAAGGCTCCGTACCCGTCTTTGTCCGCGCGGATGGGAAAGTCATAGATGAAAGCTTTGATATTATGCTGTGGGCGCTTAGCCAAAGTGACCCAGAAAACTGGCTGGCACCGGATATGGACGAAATGCTGCGCCTGATAAAAACCATAGAAGGCCCATTCGCCCAGCATTTGCACCGTTATAAATATGCCAGCATACATGATAAAACATTAAAACGCGGTGATGTAGATTTAAGCCACCGCGCCCCGGCCTGCGAAATATTACAAGACTATGAGGACAGGCTGGCAGACAGGCAATATTTGATGGGCGCAAAGCCAAGCCTGGCAGATTACGCCATCTTCCCATTTATCCGCCAATTTGCTGCCGTTGAAAAGGATTGGTGGGACGCGCCGCAATTCCCGTATTTACACACATGGCTACAATATTTTATAGGCGCAGAGATTTTTACCGCCGTCATGGAGAAATATCCGCTATTTGTATCTGCCAACAAACCAGATGAACAGCAGGTAAAACCTACATTCAGCTAAGCTACAGGGAGAAAACACTATTATCGGGGCGCAAATATGAGGAATATACGCCCATGAAATATACGAATAATATTAAAACCATAGTGATTGCTCTGTTCAGTTTCGTAGTTTTCGCTGCACCTGTAGCCCATGCGCAACAGGATATTGGCGACATTATCGACGAAATTTTTAAAGGCGGACAATTTCCAAAGCCAGGACAAGAAAGACTGCCACAAGGCCGTATTGATAATATTCCGGTAGAAATAAGGTTTGATGCTGGGCCAGACGGCCTGCCCCCTGAGGCCATGCTGATTGTCACGGCCTATGCCCCGCCGCCGCCAAATGTGCGCCGCTCTTCACCGCTTATGCTCGGGCAAACAAGATTGCTGATGTCCGATCTAACATCGCCTTTGCAAATCATTATTGCGGCACCGTCACGCATCACACAAGACTTGGATTATGCACGAATAGAAGCCAAAATCGTCGATATAAATAATGCCGTTATTTATGAATTGCCCTTTCCTGGCAAGTTTAACGGCTATGAAGCACCCGTGCTAAATCTAGTCGCTATAGGCGCGCCCACAGCCCCCACACCCCAACAGCCAAAGAGCTTAAGCTCCGAAACAGTGCGCGGCACGGTAAAACTCAACGGCAAAGCTCCAAAATTTGCGGGTTCTAACTTGGTTGTGCGGCTGGTTGAGGACGGCTTAGCGGGTGGTGCCTCAAATATGATATTTGGCGAAAGCCGGCAAGTCTTAGACGGCAAAAAAGCCCCATTTGCGTTCGAATTTAAACATGTGATAGATAAGACGAGAACCGCTAGCCCGTTAGCGCTCGAGGTTTGGATAGAAGATTGGGCCGGACGCAAAACCCATGTCACACCTGCACCCATTCCCTATAATGGCCCCAAAACCAAATACCGTATCCGCTTGGATGCCATTGGGCCTTTGCCTTATAATCCGCTCCCCAAAAATACCTTACCCAAACCCGTTACGCCCAAGCCGATTGCAAAGCCAAAACCAGCCCCCAAACCTGTAACGCGCCCCAAGCCCACCACACGCCCCAAGCCGGCACCGGCGCCTATATCTGTCAAACAAACCATAAACGGCGAAGCCCGGTTTAATGCCTATAAAGGCCTGCCCAAGGGTTCCGTTCTTATTGCAGTTCTGGAAAGTACGGGGCAAAGTGCCCGCCCGACCATATTGGCCTCAACCCGTGTGTTTTTGGACGGTTTATCTGGTGATGTAGCCTTCAAACTCACGGCGAATAGTGTTGATATAGCCCCAAACAAACCAACACCAGTTTTGCGGGTGCGCATAGAAAGCCAAGACGGCACATTATTTTTCTCCAATCCCGGTGGCACGCGCCTCGTGCCAGGTTTTAATGCCGTAAACCTACGCCAGTCGCCGAATTATTAGAGTTGTTTCTAGCCTTTACCTCTCGGTAAACTCCGCTTAAGTTAAAAAAAATTGGAGATATTTATGCGCCTGCTTAATACGGCTACCCTCGTCACGGGTTCTTTTGTTCTTGCTCTTGGTCTTAGCGCTTGTGGTGATAAGACGAAATCATCTAAACCCACTAAACCGCAAGCGGCGGCGCTCCAAATCGTCAAAAACGATAAATTCACCTATGCCAATTATGACAAAGTGCGCATGACCCATTTATCGCTTAATCTGGATGTGAATTTCGATGAGAAAGTATTGGACGGTACAGCGACAATAGATTTTACAGTTATTGACCCGACAGCCCATATCTTACAACTCGACACCAAAGATTTGACCATACGTTCCGTTCAAGGCCTGGCGTCAGATGGACAGTGGGTGGCAATAGACTACACTCTTGCCAATAAGGATGAAGTCTTGGGTACTATGTTGGCGATACCGTTCTCCAAGGATATGAACAAAGTCCGCATTGATTATCGCACCAGCCCGGCGGCAGAGGGTCTGCAATGGTTATCGCCAGAGCAAACCGCAGGTAAGAAAAAACCATATCTATTTTCCCAA
>JALSHM010000026.1 GCA_026982235.1 Robiginitomaculum sp.
AGCAACATTGTTGAACCACGCGGGAAATGGGCATCAATTAAAACTGAATAAGGCCGCCGCCACAGATACGGGGTCTATTCTATATCAAACTAATTTCTCTGGCCGGGCAGAAATAGGCTTAACGGGCGATGATAATTTTCACTTCAAAGTAAGTGGGGATGGCAGTAGCTGGGCAGACGCTCTGATTATTGAAAAAAGCAGTGGCAATTTGACCTTTGGCAATGGCTTAAAATACACCCAATCCCTCAATCGTCTGGATTTGTTTGAACGTGATGAGCCAACCAAGCTCAGCACGCGCATAGATAATTCCAACTTTGGCGGCGCGTGGACCTTATTTAGAGGCGGGGCGGAACAGGTAAAAATATTTGCAACGGCTCCCTATGAGTTTAATATGCAAAATGTTTCCTCCCACGACTTTATTGTGCATGGCTCAGTCGACAATTTACTTTTTGTCGATGCGGGTCAAAACCGTGTTGGTATCGGTATATCTAACCCGACAACAAGCCTCGACGTCTTTGGCCCCATCCGCCCCAAGGCTTATTCAGTCGCGACACTTCCGTCTGCATCTGGTAATGGGGCGGGTGCCATTATATATGTATCTAACGAAACGGGTGGGGCAGTATTGGCATTTTCGGACGGCACAAATTGGCGTAGGGTGACGGATAGGGCTATTGTTGCGTAACATGGTTGATAGCTTTATGCATCAGGCTTGGTAAAGCAAAATCATCTAGTTTTGCAAGATTTGCATTGATTTCAAAATTATCAGCACTTGCTTGGGCTTTAAAAACCGTGAGATACAAAGTGAAATGTGTGAACACATGTTTCACCTCGCCCTCTACCTGTTGCCAATTACGCTTGATTGGTGCTTTTGCCAGCCAGGTATCAATATCCGGTTTTGCGTCTGTCCAATCCGTACCCGGCAATTCCATCATACCACCAAGCAAGCCTTTATCCGGCCTTTGCCTGAGCCATATATGGCCGCTGTCTTCAATATAAAACACCGCTCCATAGCGAACAGGTCGCGCCGTTTTCGCTTTGCGTTTGGGATAATCAGCCATAGTCCCAGATTTATATGCGCCACACGCACCCTGCCAAGGGCAATCCGAGCATTTCGGGTTTTTCGGTTTACATATATGTGCACCCAAATCCATCAGGGCTTGGGCATAATCACCAGGGTGTTTTGGATCTGCCAATCCTGCCGCCAGCCCCCGAATTTCCGGCTTGGCCTTGGGCATGGGAGTTTGCACACGAAATATCCGCGATATGACCCGCTCCACATTACCGTCCACCACATTTGTGGCCTCATTATAACAAATACTCGCAATGGCGGCAGCGGAATATGGCCCAATACCCGGTAGCTTGAGAAGTTCAGCTTCATTATCGGGGAATACCCCGCCATAGTCCGCACACACCATGCCCGCACATTTGTGCAAATTACGGGCACGGGCATAATAGCCAAGCCCCGCCCATGCCGTCAGAATAGCGTCGCGCGGTGCGGCGGCTAAATCTTGGACTGTTGGCCAAGCCCGTAGGAATTTATGCCAATATTCGCCAGCCGCTGTGGTCGTGGTTTGTTGGCACATAATTTCTGAAAGCCATATTTTATATGGATCTGCAACCACACCCCCCGCACGGTCTTCCGGGCGAATGCGCCACGGCAAAGTCCGCCCCTCGCGCTTATACCAGGCCAAAAGTGCTGTTCGCATGGCTTTTATTTCTTGCGAAGATTTCATGGTATTGTGACTGGACGTTTCTCCAATTTTTAGCAAGTATGAATATATGAATGACTTACGCAATCAAGATAGTTTGAAAACCAGAACTTTGCGCGGCAATACGCTGGCCTATTTGCAAAAACACCGGGGACGCCCGCAATATCGTCATGCCTCCAAAGCGGGTCGTGCCGCCCATAAAGTCCTGCGGCCTCTATCACGCAAATTCGGCCCCGGCGTAAGCTCATTGCGTAGTCATTGGCCAGAAATCATTGGGGAACGATGGGCGCAACTGTCCAAACCGACTGCAGTGCGCGGCAAAATGGGTGCAAAAACGCTACATATAGAAGCCAAAGGGCCAGCCGCCGCCATGTTACAAGCTGATAGCGCCCGCATACTTGATAAAGTTAATCAATTCCTAGGCGCGGATGCCATTGCGAAAATCATAGTCAAGCAAGGCCGTATCCAAATGACAATCGAAACACCCCCACCTCAAACGCTCAAGCAACAAATGCATGAAAAGCTTGAGGTGGAGAACGAAGATAGTTTACAAGCAGCCTTAGATAAATTGGGTGCAAAACTAAAATCTCGCGCAAAACCCAATAAATAATAACCGGAATAAAAATTATGTCTTTTTTCAAAACCCTATATTTGGCCTTGTTTATTTTGGTAAGCACAGGCTTGACTACAACCGCCATGGCACAATCAGCATCAGCCCACGACCATGATCACGACCATGCTACACCTGAAGCTTCCGAGCAATCTGCTCGCGGGCCAGTACTTGAGGGAACATACACGGAAACACAAGGTGACCATGTACTGGGAGCGGAGACAGCGCCTATCACCATGATAATTTATGCATCCGTCACCTGTCCCCATTGTGCCAGCTGGTTCAATGCGGTCTGGCCAAGCCTTAAAACTAATTATGTGAACAAAAATAAATTACGGGTAGTATTCCGAGAATTTCCAACAGACCCGGTAAATATTGCTGTTATTGGCTTCCAAATCGCCAACTGCGGCCCAAAAGACAAATATTTCGAGATGATTGAGCATCAGATGAAGGAGCAAGACAATATATTTTCATCTTTGAAAGCTGGTACGGGTAAAGACACCTATTTGAAGATTGCCAAAAAAGCCGGGTTAGAAGATGAGTCAGCCATGAACACCTGCATTCAGAGCGAAGTAGGTTATAACCGCATCAACAAATCAATATCCTTGGCCAGAGCGGGCA
Source organism: Robiginitomaculum sp. (assembly GCA_026982235.1). Taxonomy (GTDB): domain Bacteria; phylum Pseudomonadota; class Alphaproteobacteria; order Caulobacterales; family Maricaulaceae; genus Robiginitomaculum_A. The sequence continues at coordinate 2,941 of JALSHM010000026.1, forward strand.
ATATAAGCTCCGTCCCTAATTTCATTATCAATGGCAAAACCTTTAAGGGCGAGAGTGATTACTTGCCGCTATCCAAGCATTTAGACGACCTGCTATTGCAAGAATTTTCGCCAATGCTTAAGCCTTAGTCTGTTATCCACAGCACTTCGTTAACAAAACCTTTATAAATCCTTGCCATTTTGGCGTAAATTGAAAGAGTAAGCTATGACTATGACTAATCGATTCGCATCGTTTGCAAAAACGACCCTGCTCATCAGTGCAACGGCGCTGGTACTCACTGCCTGTTCTGATAAAGGAACAAGCACATCTAAAAGCACTGACGGAAAGCGGACATCATACGAACTCCCCACAGACCATGCCCTTGGTAATCCTGATGCGCTGGTAACAGTTGTCGAATATGCATCTGTGACCTGTGGAGCTTGCGCCAATTGGCACGAGACCGTATGGCCTGATTTTCAAGCCAAATATGTTGATACAGGCAAAGTCCGGTTTATCTACCGCGAGTTTCCGACTGGCAATGTATCCCTTGCCAATGTTGGTCATCTACTGGCCAATTGCGCTGGCCCAGATAAATTTTTTGGCATGATTGGTGTACAGATGAAACGCCAACGCCAAATCCTGAGTGCTGGTAGTAATGTCAAAGCAGAATATGTAGCTTTGGCCAAATCAGCTGGCATGAGTGAAGCTGATTTTGATGCTTGTATGTCCAACCAAGAACAAACCGAGCGACTACAATCTGTTCTCGATGGCGGCATAAATGCCGGCGTAACCGGAACTCCGACATTTTTCATCAATGGCGAAAAATATAACACCAATGTGGTGTATTCCGTCGAAGATTTCGATAAAATTATAGCTCCACTTCTTGGCGAACCCGTATCTGAGAGCGAAACTAAATCAGACGCGGAACAATAAGGGATATTAGGAGACTATATGGGGTCATTGCGTTTTAATCAAATAAAATTGGTCGGGTTCAAATCCTTTGTCGAACCCACCATTTTTCAGATTGAACCGGGCCTCACGGGGGTTGTCGGCCCGAATGGCTGTGGTAAATCCAACCTCCTCGAAGCTATTCGCTGGGTTATGGGTGCCAATTCCGCCAAGGCTATGCGCGGCAAAGCCATGGACGATGTGATTTTCTCGGGCACCAAAAACCGCCCTGCCCGTGGCCAAGCCAGTGTCACCCTAGAGATCGATAATTCCGCCCGCATCGCCCCGTCTATGTTTAATGACAATGAGGTATTAGAAGTCACCCGCCTCATTACCAAAGGATCGGGGTCAAAATACACCGTCAACGGACAAACCGTCCGCGCCAAAGATGTGCAGCTTTTGTTTGCAGATGCCTCTACCGGGGCTAACTCACCTGCCCTTGTGCGCCAAGGCCAGATTAACGAGCTTATTTCTGCCAAGCCTGAAAACCGCCGCAAAATTCTGGAAGAAGCTGCGGGTATATCAGGTCTGCACACAAGACGCCATGAAGCTGAATTACGCTTGCGTGCCGCAGAGACCAATCTCGATAGGCTGGAAGATGTTCTCAGCCAAATCGAAAGCCAACTCCTCAGTTTGCGCCGCCAATCACGCCAAGCCGCCCGATTTAAGCGCTTAGCCGGAGAAATCCGTGAATACCGCACATTATTATGGCTCAAACGCTGGGAACAAGCATTAGCAACGCTGGCGAGCAATGAACAAGCCCTTAAAGATAGCGAAACCCAAGTCGCCGAACTCACATCTACCGTCACCCTCTTGACCACCGAAGTTGCAGAAATTACCGCCAAGCTAGAACCCCACCGCGAGGAACAAATCATTGCAGCGGCTATTTGCGGGCGCTTGAACGCAGCAAAAGAAGCTTTGGAAAACGATGCCCAAGCGGCTAAATCCGAAATTAGTAAATTGGAATCGCGGCTCGCATTCCTAAAGGGCGATATTGAACGCGAAGAAAACATTGTAATTGACGCTAAAAATGCGACCGCACGGCTTGGCGCAGAACTGGCAGAATTGCAAGCCGTAAAAGACACGAGCAAAGCCCTAGAAGAGGCGACAAAAGCGGCAGAAATTGCGATTAAAGCCCGTAGCACATTGGAAAATCAGGTGTCCGAATTAACCCGTAAAGCGGCGGCACAAGCGGCGGAACACGCCAGTGCCCAACGGGAATATGACCGCCTAAGCGGCAATAAAACGCGTTTGGAAAGTGATATAAGCACGGCACTTGCTGCCCTAGAAAAGCTCAAAAACGCAAATACCTCTGCCGCTAGTGACAATCTTTTTGCCGTAGCGCTCGATAGCGCCGCTTCAGCTCTTCAGACCGCTAAAGAACAAGAGCAAGCCAGCCTGAACGCCCGCGACGAAGCGACACGCCGTGAACGAGAACTTCACCAGAAACTCAGCGATGCTCAAAGAGTGTATGCCCAAGCCGAAGCCGAACACAAAGCCCTATCTGGCATTGTCAATGCAAATCAAGGTGACCAAAATTGGGTGCCAGCACTCGAATCTGTAACAGCCAAAAAAGGCTATGAAACAGCTCTTGCAGCAGCGCTCGGCGAAGATTTGGATGCGGGATTATCCCCTGACTTACCTCTATATTGGCAAGGTGCAGATATACCTAATAACGCACTTCCCGACGGGATAAAGCCGCTGGCCGAATGTGTAGATGCGCCTGAATTATTAGCGGCGCGTTTAAGTCAAATCGGTGTAGTAGAAGCTAGTGACGGCTTGGCGCAATCCAAAAATTTGTTAGCCGGACAACGTTTAGTAAGCCCGCAAGGCGACCTTTGGCGCTGGGACGGATTTGTATCCTCGTCCGAAGTTAAATCAACGGCAGCCGTCAAATTAGAAAATAAAAATCGGTTGGCCGAAATTGAAGATACTCTGAACGGATTGCAAAAATCTGTCAGCCGCGCCGAAGCAGAATGGCAAAACGCGCAAAATACGCGCAAACAAGCCGAAGAAGCAGCCCGTAGCGCCCGCCAAGCCCTGCCGCAATTAGAGGCAGATGACCGGGCGGCGCGCGCCAGCCTCAACGCTTTTGAAACCGACCAAGCGCGCAAGGCCGAACAACAGGCCACACTTGAAGACAGGCTGAGCCGCCGTAAATCCGAACTTGCGCAAACCATCACATCTTTGGCCAATGCTAAATCGGCTTGGGCGGCGACTAAAGTTGACGATGATATTGAAAATCAACTTTCTAACTTACGCAAAGAGTTAGACAAAGCCCGCGAAGC
>JALSHM010000027.1 GCA_026982235.1 Robiginitomaculum sp.
CTTGCGGGTGATATAGAGACCGCAACCGAAATGCTTATTAGGGGCGCTGTGGTGGACGCCGTTGGAAAAGAGGTATTTAACCATGACTAGATTTAAAAACGCCCGCGCCGTTAAGGCGCCTACGGGGAATGTGCTTAACTGCAAAAGCTGGCAGACCGAAGCGCCATATAGAATGCTGATGAATAATCTGGATCCGGACATTGCCGAACACCCGGACGAACTTGTGGTTTACGGCGGTATTGGCCGGGCGGCGCGGTCATGGGCAGCATTTGATCAAATCACCAAAAGCCTGAAACAGCTTGAGGGCGACGAGACACTTTTGGTGCAATCGGGAAAACCCGTCGGCGTGTTTAGAACCCACGCAGAAGCCCCGCGCGTGCTTATTGCCAACTCAAACCTTGTGCCTCATTGGGCGACTTGGGATCATTTTAACGAGCTGGATAAAAAAGGCTTGATGATGTACGGGCAAATGACGGCGGGTTCATGGATTTATATTGGCACCCAAGGGATTGTCCAAGGGACTTATGAAACTTTTGTCGAAGCCGGGCGGCAACATTATGGCGGCGATTTGACCGGGCGCTGGATACTCACCGCTGGCCTCGGCGGCATGGGCGGCGCCCAACCCTTGGCCGCGACCATGGCGGGAGCAAGCTGTCTCGCGGTAGAATGCGACGAGACCCGCATAGATTTCCGCCTGCGCACAGGATATGTGGATGCCAAAGCCAAAACTTTGGACGAAGCTCTGGCCTTTATCGAAGACGCCACCAGCAAGGGCAAAGCTTTATCGGTCGGGCTTTTGGGCAATGCGGCGGATGTTTTTCCCGAAATATACAAGCGCGGTATCAGACCCGATATGGTCACAGACCAAACTTCCGCCCATGACCCCGTCAATGGTTATTTGCCCCAAGGTTGGACAATGGCGGAATGGATTAGCAAGCGTGCGAGCGATAAAAAAGCTGTGGAAAAGGCCGCCTGCGCATCTATGAAAATTCACGTTGGGGCCATGCTGGACTTTGAAAAATCCGGTGTGCCAACATTCGACTACGGCAATAATATACGCCAAGTGGCTTATGATGAGGGCCTTAACAATGCGTTCGATTTTCCGGGTTTTGTACCCGCCTATATCCGGCCTTTATTTTGCAAAGGTATAGGTCCGTTTCGTTGGGCGGCTTTGTCCGGTGACCCTGAAGACATTTACAAAACCGACGCCAAGGTCAAAGAGCTTATCCCCGATAATCCGCACCTGCATAACTGGCTCGATATGGCTCGCGAGCGTATTCAGTTCCAAGGCCTGCCCGCCCGCATATGCTGGGTTGGTTTGGGCGAACGGCACAAGCTTGGCCTCGCCTTTAACGAAATGGTGCGCACGGGCGAATTATCCGCCCCCGTGGTCATAGGCCGCGATCATTTGGACAGCGGCTCGGTTGCCAGCCCCAACCGCGAAACGGAAAGCATGAAAGATGGCAGCGACGCGGTGTCTGACTGGCCATTGCTCAACGCACTGCTCAATACCGCCAGCGGTGCCACTTGGGTTAGCCTGCACCACGGCGGCGGTGTCGGCATGGGTTTTTCCCAACATAGCGGCATCGTCATCTGCGCTGACGGCACCGAAGCGGCTGCCCGCAAGCTAGAGCGCGTCCTATGGAACGACCCGGCAACAGGCGTCATGCGCCACGCCGACGCAGGCTACGAAATCGCCAAAAAATGCGCGCAGGAGCACGAACTGAACCTGCCGGGGATTTTGTGATTTATCCCGCACTCATATTTTTCTTTTGTCCCTCGTGTTTTGGGCATCTTCTTTTGGAATAAAAAGACAGGCAATGCATCTCTAGGTCAATGGGGCAATGAGGTTGACCGTAGCTCAAAACCCAAAACATTTGTATTCTATCAGGTTATGTGGCTAACTTCATTTGTGTTCTTTGTATTACTTGGCAGTCTGTCAATATATCAGTCTTACTTCCTAACTACTTGACGAGCGAATCAACTTTGTGCGAATCATTGGGTTAAGTGATTTGTTTTTTGGGAGTTTGCGTGCGAGGTCGAGGCGATATTTTAAACCGCGCAGAGGCGTTGCAGCTTTGGCACCGGGTTAATCTTGGTGTGGTGCTGAGTGCGCATCCGGAATTAAGTGCGCGGCAAATGGCTGTTTTGACCACCGTTTATTTGGAAGCTGGGCCTCACACTGTGCGGTCTTTGGCTGGGCGATTAAACATTACGATTTCTCCGGTCACCCGTGCCCTTGATACGCTGGGACGGTACGGTTTTGTTGATAGGGGTCCAGACCCTGCGGATAAGCGTTCGGTTTTGGTATTGCGGACTGCGCTAGGTTCGCGTTATCTCTCAAGCTTTGCTGAGCGCATTCGCTTTGAAGCTCAAACCGTGAAAGCGCCGAAAACCGAAAGAACAAAGGTCGCCTAAATGAACACACCAGACCCCCGCATTACGCCTTACAAACCAGACCTTGCGGCGGCGCATTTAAAAGGCAAAGTCGAAGCTAAAAACTACGGCGATGCTATCTGTCACCAAGTCATGATGCCCGTTATCCCCCTACACAAAGCCCCGGCCAGTGCCAGCATGATGGACACACAATTATTACTGGGGACGGAATTTGACATTTATGACATCCATAATGGCTGGGCTTGGGGGCAAGAAGTTCAGCGAGGCGGAAAAGGCTATGTCGGCTATGTCCCCAATATGGCTTTGGCACGGGGCGCGGCAGCGCCCACCCACCGTATCAGTGCAATCCGCGCACCAGTATTTATTAAACCTGATTTAAAAACCGCGATCCGCACAACTTTGCCGCTGAACGCTAAATTGTCGGTAGACGGGCGGGATGGGGATTATTACCGTATCCCCGATATGGGTTATGTGCATCGCCATCACATCAATGCCATAAAAGATGCATCTGAGGATTTCGTTTCCATTGCAGAGCTACATCTTGGCCTGCCTTATGTTTGGGGTGGGATTAGTCCGGACGGCGTAGATTGTTCCGGCCTGGTGCAGACATCCCTACGCGCGGTTGGCAAAGACGCCCTGCGCGATGCAGATATGCAAGAAGCGACAATCGGTACAGAAATTGCCAAAGACGCAGGATTAAAACGCGGCGACCTTATATTCTGGAAAGGCCATGTGGGCATGATGCGAGATGCCGAGACATTACTGCACGCTAATGCATACCATATGAAAGTTGCCAGCGAACCCCTAGCCGATGCCATCACCCGCATAGAAAAAACAGCAGGACCAGTGACATCAATTAGGCGGCTCCAAGGATTGCATAATGGGAAATGATATTTCAGGACGCTGGAGCGGTATATATTATTATCCTCAAAACTCAAATATCAACATATCATCTGTTCCATTTGAAGCCATGCTACAACAATTTGGCAATACTCTTGGCGGCAGGATAACAGAAGAAAATACGTTCGCACCTCTTGGCGGATCGGTTTTAGAAGCGAAAATTAGTGGCTATATTGTGGGTGGAATTGTCAGTTTTTCGAAAACGTACAATAGCGGTGTAAACGCGTCACATACTGTAGATTATCATGGATATCTTACGGGCAAGGGCAAAACAATCAGCGGGCATTGGCAAATAGAAGATTGGACAGGCACTTTTACCATGCACCGAAAAACGGAAAATAAACAACCAATAAAAAAGGCCGTCATAAAGCAAGCCGCTAATGCATAGGGGCTCTAAGCCCGCGATGCCTTTATTTTATCTGCGCACTTTTCGGCTATCATGATTGTGGGGGCGTTGGTATTGCCGGAAATGACTTGTGGTATGATGGAGGCATCGACAACTCGCAGACCTACGAGACCGTGGACTTTTAGGTCTGGATCAACCACTGCCATGTCGTCCACACCCATTTTACAAGTTCCAACCGGATGGTAGACCGTATCGGCGCGGTTGCGAATTTCTTCGCGCCAGTCTTCATCATTCATATTTTCACTGCTGTATAGACGTTTGCCTTTGATGGGTTCAAAAGCAGGCGCTTTGACGATTTGGTCAATGAGTTTGACGCCCTTAAGGAGAACCTCCATATCCCTATCGTCCTGCAAAAATGCCGGGTCGATGAGCGGGGCAGCGAAAGGGTCGGTGCTTGCGAGTTTTACGGTGCCGCGCGATTTGGGTCGCAGCACACAAACATGACAAGAATAGCCATGGCCGAGGTGAGATTTACGGGCATGGTCGTCGACAATGCCAACCACAAAATGGGTTTGTAAATCGGGCACTTTAATGTCGGGGCTGGAGCGATAAAACCCACCGACCTCGGCAAAGTTGGACGTGAAAATACCCGTCTTGTGTTTACGGTATGCGAATACGGCCTTAATGGCTTTATATATCCCGACCAATGAATATCCCAATGTATCGGTACTTTTGGACTTATAGGAAATAATATAATCTATATGGTCGTGCAGGTTTTTGCCGACACCCGGTAGATGATGCACACAATCTATTCCGACTTGCGCCAATTCGTCCCTATCACCAATGCCGGAGAGCAGCAGAATTTGCGGTGAGCCAAATGCACCACCGCACAGCAAAACTTCCTGCGTCGCATTTATAGTTTTTTCTTCCCCGTTAATATTGCACTGCACACCCGTAGCCCGGCTATCTTCAATGTTAATTTTTGTGATTGTCGCATCGGTGATAACCGTGAGATTGGGTCGCGACAAATTAGGTGTCAAATAAGCTTTGGCGGCACTGAAACGCTGGCCGTTTTTCTGGGTAACTTCATAACGGCCTGTGCCTTCGAACTGTTCGCCGTTAAAATCATCGGTTTTTGGAAGCTGGAGTTGGGCGCAAGCATCGAGATAATTTTGCCCTATTGGATTAGGCGATTGCAAATTGGCGACATTCAGAGGGCCGCCTGTCCCGCGTAAATCCGTTGCCCCCGCCTCGCGGTTTTCGGATTTTTTGAAATAGGGAAGCACATCGTCCCAGCCCCAGCCCTTTGCCCCCATATCCACCCAATTATCATAATCGGAAGAATGACCGCGAATATAAATCATGGCATTGATGGACGAAGACCCCCCAAGGGTTTTGCCGCGCGGCTGATAGCCTTTACGCCCGTTTAAGCCCTTTTGCGGGACGGTCTCGAACCCCCAATTTAATTTGCCCGGTTTGGGCATAATCGCCGCTGCGCCGGCGGGTACATTGATAAGAAAACTATCATCTTTTGGCCCGGCCTCCAAAAGACAAACCGTCACATCCGGGTCTTCACTTAACCGTCCGGCCAAAGTACATCCAGCAGAACCCCCGCCTATTATTACATAATCATAGCTCGCCATTTTCGCTCCTAAGCGGCTTTTTTACACCGTCCAAAACAACGCCCCAGATAGCTATATCCGGCCAATCTTCGGCTTTGGTGATCAAGGGGTTTGCCCCCAAAATTGTGAAGTCCGCTTGTTTGCCAATTTCGATAGACCCTATTTCGGTCTCTAAGCCCAGAGCCCAAGCCGCATCTATTGTGATGGCGCGCAAGGCCTGAGCGGCGCTTAATTTTTCGGACGGTGTCGAAACCCCGCCTTCACGGGTCGAACGCAACATATGCACGGACGCAGCGGTGAGCGGCGACGGCGGTGCAAGGGGCGCATCAGAATGCATGGTCGTGTGTAGGCCTGCCTTAAAAGTCGAAGCCAAGGGCGTCATATATTTTACCCGTTCGCCGATGGCCTCCACATATGCTTCCCCCATATAATGCACATAATGAGAGGCCACGGAAATACCTGCACCCAGTTCTTTTGCCTTGGCGATCTGTGCAGGTGTTATCAAGCCCACATGTTCAAGGACGAGCCTTTGACCATCAGCCGTCCCGCTTTTTTGTACGGCTTCAAGGGCAGCAAGCGTCGCATCTTGTGCCGCATCACCATTTGAGTGAATCCGAATATCCAAGCCCGCCGCCCAATAGGGTTGCATCGTATTGGTAAGTTCACCGGGCCCCGTCACCCAAAGACCTTGTCCGCCTTTATTTTGACCGCCTGTATATCCCGGCGGGGAAACCCGCATGGTTTGGGAGTAAAACGCGGCATCTGTAAACAGCTTCACTTGCGGTAAAACGCGCGGCCATTTGTCTTTACTGGCTGCGACCATCGCACCCATTTTTGCTATGCGGTCTTCGCCAAATGTA
>JALSHM010000028.1 GCA_026982235.1 Robiginitomaculum sp.
CCATCGTCAAAACCGGTATTGGGTATGAGTTGACCTATAGGGGAATAAACAACTTCTCTGACGCCTCTGAGGTGTTCTCGCTCGGCATTTCGGCCGGCTATTGGGACTTTGATGGTGATAGCAATACCAAAGAGTTTACGGTTTTTGGCCGCGCAAATACTACGGTTTGCGTTATCCGGGGCTTGTTGGACCAAAGCTAATGGTCAAGAAGGTTGGGTTCAAACACGCGCCTACCCTTAAAAGAGCGTTATATTCTTCTGCTTCCGTCAAAATCGTTCAAGGACCTGTCGAATCCGGCAAGACTGTCTGGATGGTCATGGATATTTACAAGGAAATGTGTACCATTCCGCGCTGCACGGACGGCATTAGGCGGTCAAAGTTCCTTGTTGTGCGGTCTACGGACGGGGAATTGCAGCGTGGTATCATCAAAACGTGGAAACAATGGTTTCCTGAAGACATACACGGGCCTTTAGTCGGGACTATGCCCACGGTTCACACTCTGAAGTTTCTGGATGTTGAATGTGAAGTGGAGTTTTTCGCGTTTGAGGATGATAGCGAGGCTGTACTAAAGAAATTACGGTCAACTGAGTACACAAAAGCCTACATAAACGAGGGGCAATTCACCAAATTTGCCCTGTTTTTGGCGATTAGGCAGCGTACCGGGCGCTATCCTGCCAAGGTAGATTGCCCTGATTGGGACCGTAAAAAGCGTATTTGTATGGATATGAACGCTGTTCGGACAAATGATCATTGGGTTTTGTATATCCGGGGTGATATTCCCTTTCCGCCTGAAATGGACGTGGAACAACGGCGCGCATACACCAAGCCTGATGATTGGGAATTTTTTGTTCAACCGCCTGCTGTCCGCGGTATTTATGATGAAAAGGGCTATATTACGGACTTTGAGCTTCATCCGGATATAGAAAATTTACCGTTTATTGATGGTGACGAGATATTATCTCTCTGTCAAAACGGTGCTATTGATGATATCAAGCGTGATTATATGAATGAAATGGTTATATTGAAGTCCGGCAATCCTCGATACGAGAAGTTTTCGAGAGGCTGGCACGTTGCCAAAGAACAATTGCAGCCTGTCGAGGGTGTTGCGCCTATCATTGGATATGACCCGGGACAAGCTTCCGGCGCCGCAACCTTCTGGCAAAGAGTGAATGGTCAATGGCGCGGGCTTTTTGAAGTAAACGCTCGTCTGGATCCCCGCCTGCACTCCGCTGAGGCTCAAGGGCAGCGTATGTTAGATATTTTGAGGCAGCACTTCCCTTGGTACAAAGATACCGGTGTGGCGGCTTGGATGGATCCCTACGGCACATGGAAATCGACGGATGAAAACACGACATTCCAAAGCATTATCTCAAAGCTTGGCATTGATTTTCAACAGCCTGCATTAAAGGATAATCCAAGTTTACGGCTCCAAACTGGTACAAAAATGATTAAAGACGGTTCGTATGGCAAGCCAAAGATATATTGCTGCCCGTTTGGGATGCCCTCTTTCATTGTGGCCATGGACGGTGCGTGTACCATGAAGGTAGTCAAGCGCCAAAAGGATATGGTTGAAGAAAACTCAATCAACAAAAATAGCCATGCCGATATAGTGGAAGCTGCTGAATATGCTTGGTGGGGTGGCGGGGAAGATAACTCGATCGTTCCAACAATTAAAGAAAACCAACTACCTACACGGATTGATACCTTCGCCGGTAACGTCACTCCGGGACGCCGTTCGTTTGTAAGAAGGACGGGATCATGGACGAGGTAAGAAACAGTAATTTTGAACCTTCCTGGTGGCATGTTGTTTTTGTACCAAGGCCGCTCAAGCACTGGTTTGATATTTTCACTCCGAGATGGTGCCGGCATGTGTTTGCTTTTGGATATTCACAGGCGTCCAATAGTTGGATTGTTATAGATCCTGCACACGGAAAAACTCATTTAATGATCTATAAAGACGACGATTTCACTGAAGTTTTAGCAAAATACTGCGACGATGATTGTGTAATTTTGCAGATTAAGGGTCAAAAAACCCATGTTTTACGGCATAGACTATTTCAAACTTGCTCTACAGTGGTTGCTAGGGTTATAGGTATAGGCGGAAATTCATTGACACCGCATGTCTTGGCAAAGACATTGCGGCTTCATAACGCCAAGGTAAAGAGAGATCCAAACAATGTCTATCAAAACAAAAGCCCCCGTCGAAGATCCTGAAACCAAAGCCCGCCGTGAGGCTGCTGAAGCCCGCGCGGACGCTGGCAGGATTGATGAAACCCGCGAAACGCTTGCTGAAGACACTCGGGCATTCTTCCGACAATTTGGCAGAATATCCCCGCCCGCATCAATCGGCAATCAACCTGCCCCTGCTGGTGGATTTGATATTAACAGTTTGTTTACTGGCCTTAGTGGTGGAGGGTTTACAGGCGGCACACTTTCCGGCGCACGTCTAAATGACAGCGTTTCTAATATAAGGTAGGTTTAGTAATGACGTTTGAAACAGATATGAATGCCCGCATTTCGGATGCGCGAAGTGACCGGTCCAATATCCAAGACCGGATTAACACGTTGTATGAGATAGGCAATCCGTGGCGTCAAAAAGTTGGCGAATCCACGTCGACCACGACCACTCAGGCAGAACAACAAGACGATATCTTTGACCAGACATTGCAGCTTGAGCTCTCAAACTTTGCCAGTGGTGAAATGGATCACTTCATGCCGGAATATAAGTCGTGGGTTAATTTGGCGCCGTCTGTTGCTCTTGAAGGAACGTCACAGGCCAATGCTTGGGAATCTGCGGGCAAGCAATGGGAGGAACGCTTGTATGAATTGATCAACGGCACAAATTGGTATGAAGAAAACCTAGAGGTCTTTCACGATATTGGTATTAGCTGCGGGGGCACGGCAATCCCGATCCCCGATGCTACAATGCCCGTTGTGTGCCGTCCTGCATTAATGAGCAACATTTTAATGGATGAAACCGCCTATAATGATTTGGACGGTCGCTGGATGGAATTTGACGTTAAAAAGCGCCATTTGAAGGAAATGTTTGCCGGAATAATGGACAAAATCAATGGAAACCTGAAGCTGAGGGCAAAAAATGACGCCAACATTGTCAAGGTTTTGCAGGGCAATTTGCGAAAACTTACGCCTAAAGGCCCACGCTGGATGTGGGTTGTCCGCATTGATGGTGAAACTGTTCACAAACAAATGATGCCCGTTGGTGCGCCTCCTGCCGTCAATATTGGGCGTTGGCGCCATGCAACACCGAGCGCATGGGGCCCTGGTCCTGCTGATATGTGTCTATCTGCTGGTCGAATTTTGGATGATTTGGGCTATATTAACCTTAGAAAGCTGGCAAAAGAGGCTGATGCGCCGTATTCTTATGAGGTTGATGGGGTATTTAACGTCAAAAAACCTATTGAAAACGGCACATTTGTTGGCCGGCGCGTTGGATCTTCGCCGCCTGTACCAATGTTTACCGGGTCGACAAGCCAGAATGTCTATTTTGAGCGTGAAAAGATACAAGAGTTTATTCGTGCGTGTCTTTATACGGACGGACCACGCCAAGAAGGTAAAACCCCGCCTACAGCAACACAGTGGATTGATGAAAAGGCTTTATCGAACATCCGCAAGATTGCCCGCCGCCGTATATACCGTGAATATGTCCTGCCCTCTCTTCGCCGATTTGCCTTTGTATTTGCGGTACGTGGGGACTTGCCACCAATTGAAATTGGTGGCCGTGCGATTCCTGCTAAATTCATTTCCCCACTTTCCAAAGCTTCTGATGCTCAGGAAGTATCTGGCGCATTCCAGTTTATTCAATCCGCTGTTGGTACGCTCGGGGAAGCCGCCATTGCTTCAATTAACCCACATGAAACACTGGTGAATATGAAAGACAAACTTGGTGATCAAATAGTTGAACTCACCGAGCCGGATGAACAATCAGATTTACTTAAAAAGGTTTTACAGGAAGGAAAAAACATTGCCTAAAGTTACGGACGAACAAAAACCCTCCCGCAAATTTTCAGACATCAGGCGTCTCCTGGAGATCAGCCCTGACAAGGTAACAGATGAAGCGCAATTAGCTTTTGCAAGCGTTGGTGCTATGCCACAAGGCGCGGCCATACAGGAATACCTCACATTTATTTTGCTTGATGTTGGCAGCACAAATACTGTAGAGGAAATGTATCAACACGCGGGCAAGAAACTTCTTGCTCAAGACTTAATTAGATTTATGGACGGTAAAAATGAATAAATATTTGAAATTTGGAACACCTGTTAACCCTTTTTTGTGCTACGTAGACCCCGCCGCTGCGCCCGCCGCTGTGCCCGCTGTGCCAGCGGTTCCTGCGGTTCCTGCGGTTCCTGCGGTTCCTGCGGTTCCTGCTACCCCTCCCGCCGCTGAACCGCCTGCCACGCTTGCTGCTGTGGCCGCTGAAGGGCTGGAGCCGACCGAGGCTCCACTTGCTCCCGAAATTAATCCAGAAACCCCACCTGTTGTTGAGGGTGAAGAACCTCCCGCCGCTGAACTAACAATTCCTGAAACTGCTGATGCCTATGATTTTACACTGCCAGACGACACAGGACTGAAAGATGAAAAAGGGGATCCGTTCCAGTTTGCATCGGATGATCCGCTTGTAGCCAAGGCCCGCGCTCTTGCTGTAGAACACAAAATGCCACAAGAAACCCTAACCGCAATGATGGGCGTGTATGTTGAGGCTATGAAAGACGCGATTAGCACAGAAAACGCCAGCCGGACAGAAGCTTCGGACACGCGTCGGGCTGATGCCTTGGCGGAATTGGCTTACAAAGATGCAGCAGGGAAAGACATATCAGGAGAGGATCGTATTAGCAAAACTCTCTCCGGTATTAGTGAGCTTTTTGGTGCTGATGATGTGGCTACCGCTCGGGACGCAATGGCCGGCCCCAAGCAAGTATTATTCTTTGAAAAAATAATTAAGCTTGCAAACGAAGGAAATATTGGTAAGGGTGGCACCAGTTCCGCAGATAACTTGGACGGATTGTCGGGAGAGCAGAAGTTACACGCCATTAGATCCAGAAGTAAATAACCGGAGTTGAAAACCATGAGTACACTAGCAATGACATTGATTGAGCATAGCAAAAATGCTTCCCCTCTTACACAAGCTGTCACAGACATTTATGCCCAGTCTTCAGACATTTTAATGGCCTTGCCGTTTAAGAATGTTGTTGGTGGCGCTTACAAATATTCAATTGAAGATGCTGGCGGCGGTATTGCTTTCCGCGGTATCAACGAATCTTACACGCCTTCAACCGGTGTTGAAAACCCTCAAGTCGAAACATTGTCTATCGCTGGTGGTGATGCTGATGTTGATATGTTTTTGCTTGCTACCCAGGGCGAAGGTCGCCGGGCTCGTGAAGAAAACAAGAAAATCAAATCCCTTTCTCGCGGCATTACCGATGCTATCCTTGCTGGCGACTCGTCAACGGACCCTCGCGAGTTTGACGGGTTACAAAGACGGCTTACTGGTGATCAGGTTCTTGCCAACTCCGCTGCCGCTGGCGGCGCGGCGTTGTCATTAGCTGCTTTGGATGATTTGATTGAGCGTGTCACAGAACCCACACATTTAATTATGAACAAGCGGTTCCGGGACGTTCATTTTAAAGGGCTCCTTCGCAATCAAACCCTTCAAGGCAATGTCGATATTCAAAAAGACGATCTTGGTCGACCTGTTGTTCTTTATAACGGCCTTCCATTTTTGATTGGTTATGAAACTGGTCCAGAAGCCCGCATTTTGCCATTTACTGAAGTTGGTTCTGGCGGCGGTGGTGCTGTCACGTCTTCAATTTACTGTGTGTCCATGAAGGACGGTCATATGTGTGGCATTCAAGATTCAGCGATTGCTACTCGGGATCTTGGTGAACTTGAAACCAAGCCTGCCAAGCGTACCCGCATTGAATGGTATCCTGGCATAGTTATTGAAAACCCATATTCTGCGTCCCGGCTGACCTCAATCACTGACGCTTCAATCGTCGCATAGGCGGCAACTAAACTCTAAAGGGAGTAATAAATGTCCAGACGAACTTATACTTACGACGATCTTCTTGAACTGAAGGCGTCTGCGGCTG
>JALSHM010000029.1 GCA_026982235.1 Robiginitomaculum sp.
GTAACGAAATTAACAGCAATTTTGTCAAAGACGAAGTAGCCTTTGACGGCGGAGCAGGTAATCCGCAAGCAATCAATTCCCAAGGCATTTCCCTGAACATGAATTATGATTTTGGTGATATGACGTTAACATCCATTACCGCATTCGATCAGGCAACTGGCCTGTCGCGCGGTGATATTGATGGTGGTTTTGGTGGTTTTTTTGCCGGCCAACCTTCGGGTCCCGGATTTATTCCATTTGGATCTGACACTGGTAATGAATATTTCACCAGTCAATATACACAAGAAATTCGTTTGGCTAGTAATGGTGATGAGGTTATTGATTGGCAAGTTGGTGGGTTTTTGTTCCGTTCGAAACTAAAAGCTTTGACAGATCCGGGCTTTGTGCCACCGTCCACATTGGTTGACCATAAAAATGCTTGGGCCATTTTTGGTCAAGGATCCTACGATTTTAATGATACGACGACACTCACGGGGGGAGTACGTTACACAAAAGACAAAGCCGATTTGAAGGTGTTCAACCAACCTGGTGCGCCTGTACCCGTTACCTGTGCCGACACCCAATTTGATACTTGCATTGAAGCAAGCGAAGTGAGTTGGGATATAAGTTTAAACCATGAGCTTAACGACGATGTAAATGTCTATGGCCGAATTGCTCGCGGTTTCCGTGGCCCGTCTATCCAGGGTCGGAATGTGGCGTTCTTTGGTGGCGTTTCTACGGCTGATTCAGAGACCATTCAGTCCTATGAACTTGGCTTTAAGTCTATTCTCGCAGACGGAAACTTACGCTTTAATGCGGCGGCATTCTACTATGTTGTTAATGACCAACAATTCACTGCGGTTGGTGGTACAGGCAACCTCATCGGTCTTATCAATGCTGACAAAGGCGTTGGTAAAGGATTCGAGGTTGATGCGACTTGGGTCGTTACCGAAAACTTTAATATTTCTGGCGGGTTTGCTTTGAATGATACGGAAATCCAAGATAGTGCTTTGGCGGTATCGACTTGTGGATCTGCAAATTTTGCTAGCTTACCTGGTTCCGGGACTTTCAATTGTACTGTTACAGATGATTTAGATGCAAATGGTAATGCCCTCGTCGACGGCAATCCATTCCCTAATGCGCCGAAGATTACGGCGAATTTCATGGCGGATTATCATGCCCCGATTTCTGATGATATGACACTTAACATTTCTGTTGACGGCTCAATTCAAGGTCAAACAAATTTGTTCTTGTACGAGTCTGTTGAGTTTAACACATCTGGTAATTTCGAACTGGGTGCAAAAATTGGTCTTGGCTTCCAGGACGATAAATATGAAATCGCGGCCTTTGCTCGCAATTTGACCGATGAGGTTAATCTGGCGGGTGGTATCGACTTTAACAATAATACTGGTTTTGTAACAGAGCCACGTATTGTTGGTATTATGTTTAGTGCTAAAAATTAGCGCTAACTGAATACGCGAAGTGTCGCCCCGCAGGTTTTCTGCGGGGTTTTTCTTTGACCCAAACCTAAACAAGCGTAGTATCGAGGTATGCTCACCAACAAACAAAAATGTGATTTCAAAGACAATGGTTTTATTGTCCTGCCGGGTTTTAAATCAGCCGCAGAACTATCTGCGTTGAAAGCGCGTGCCAACACTATTGCCGCCGCCCATGATTTTGACGACAGTCAAGAAGTGTTTTCGACTGCGCGCCAACGCGGGCCACAAGCCGATAAGGGGCAGGATTATTTCTTAGACTCTGGTAATGAAGTCCGGTGTTTTTTTGAGGAAAAAGCTTTTGGGGCGGACGGCGCACTCATACAACCGCTCGCTCAATCTATCAATAAAATAGGCCATGCCATGCACGATCTGGATGATGTGTTTCGTAAGTTTTCTCACGGCGAAAAACTGGCGGAATTGGCGTTGGATATTGGACTTGGGCAAACGCAAATTTGGCAGTCTATGTATATTTTCAAACAACCTCGTATTGGCGGCCAGGTTGATTGGCATCAAGATGCCAGTTTTTTCAAAACCACGCCCCATTCCGTCACCACATTTTGGTTTGCCGTCGACGATGCGACCTTGGAAAATGGCTGTCTGTGGGTCGAGCCGGGTGGGCACAAAACGCCCCTACGGCAAAAGTTCATCAGAGAAGGCCGTCAAACAAAAATGATAGATTTAGATAAGACGCCGTGGCCGGATACAGACAGTGCTGTGCCCGTAGAAGTGGAAGCCGGAACGCTGGTCTGCTTCAACGGTTTTCTGCCCCATTATAGTGCGCCCAATATTTCGGATAAAGCCCGCCATGCTTATACTTTGCATGTGACCGATGCGGCTTGTGATTACGCGCCGGAGAATTGGATACAAAGAAGTAAGGATTTTCCTATAGGCGGGTTTGTATAATGAGACAATACGCCTACAGAGCCCAAATATTCCACCTATTGGACGACCCGCAGCACGATGCGGAAGCGTTCCAATACTTCAAAGACGGCTTGCTCATTGTTGAAGATGGCCACGTCAAAGCGGTCGGTAGTTTTCGCCGCTTGGCCAAAACCTTGCGGGCGTCCACAAAAATCAACCATTATAAAAACCATCTGATTATGCCGGGCTTTATCGACACTCATATCCATTTCCCGCAAGTGGATATAATCGGCTCTTACGGGCGGCAATTACTGGACTGGCTGCAAGACTATACTTTCCCGGCGGAGTTGGCTTTCAAAGACTCGAAAGTTTGTGTCGAGACGGCGCGGTTTTTCGTGAAAGAACTGTTGCGCAATGGTACGACCAGCGCACTGGTGTTCGGCACCGTGCATGAGGGTTCTGCTGATGCGTTATTTGCCGAAGCGCAAAAGAAAAATATGCGTTTGATTGCGGGTAAAGTCTTGATGGACCGAGGGGCACCAAAAGGCTTGCTCGACGGTAAGGATTTAGGCAGGGCGGCGACCAAACGGCTCATCAAAAAATGGCACGGGCGCGGGCGGCTTGGCTATGCCATTACGCCGCGTTTTGCGCCCACATCGACGCCGGAACAACTGGCCATGGCGGGCGTGCTTAAAGCTGAAAACCCAAGCGTCCACGTCCACACCCATATGTGCGAAAACAAGGACGAGATAAAATATGTGGGTGAGTTATTCCCAGACTCTACGGATTATTTGGACGTTTACGAAAAGCATGGCTTGGTCGGTGACAAGACGGTTCTGGCTCACGGCGTGCATATGTCGGCGTCCATGTGCAAACGAGTTTCCGCCAATGGTGCGGCCATTTCCCTGTGCCCGACCTCCAATATGTTTATTGGCTCCGGCTTGTTTAATCTATCGCAACTCCGCCGCCATAAAGTCCGACATGCGCTCGGCACAGACATAGGCGGCGGCACTAGTTTCTCTATGCTTATGACGATGAATGCGGCCTATTCCGTCTGCCAATTACGAGACTTGTCCTTGTCGAGCATGGACGCATTTTACATGGCGACTTTGGGCGGGGCGAAAGTCCTCGGTATGGATAAATATGTGGGGAATTTTGAGCTAGGCAAGGAAGCGGATTTCGTTGTTATGGACCTCAAAGCGACGCCGCTCATTGCAAGGAGGTTGAAAATAGCCAAACGCTTGAAAGCCCTTCTGTTCGCGATTATGATATTAGGCGATGACCGCATGATTGCAGAGACATTTGTTATGGGGCGGTCGGTGTATAAGAAGTGAAAAAACAATAATAACTTTGTCATTCCGGCCAAGCGTAGCGCAGAGCCGAGACCATAGGGAAAGCCTATCGTGCAAGCCTGGGATGACAATTTAAAAGGAATTTATGACCGACCTGTTCAAACAAAATGAAACCCGCACCGCTGTGTTCTCCGACTGTCGCACATGGAGATATAGACTGGCGCAAATATGGGACGAGAGCAAAGACCCGCTCTATTGGCTCATGCTCAACCCGTCTACAGCGGACGAAGTACAGAACGACCCGACCGTAGAGCGCTGCGAGCGCCGTGCCCGCATGTGGAATTATGGCGGCTCAGTCGTCCTAAACATCTTCGCCTACCGCGCCACTGACCCCAAGGACATGCGAAATGCGC
>JALSHM010000030.1 GCA_026982235.1 Robiginitomaculum sp.
CGCCTGACCCTATAGGCCCTGAAAATGATAAATGGATAAAGGAATTAGCGGCCATGAGCCAGAAAGTCACGGTCATTGGCGGCTGGGGTGAACACGGTAAACATATGGATAGAGGCCAAGCCGTGCGCGATATTTTCAAAGCCGAGAATGGCCGCCTCCAAGCCCTAAAAATAAACGCCTCCGGCCACCCGGCGCACCCGCTGTATATCGGGTATGACAAGACACCGTTTGGGATGGAGTTTTAGCCGCAATCGTCCGGCCATTGTCTGGCTTGGTGGATAACTGATATGATTTCCACAGTCGCTTCAAACACGCGATAAATCACCGTATATGGAATGTTAGGTATGGTCATTTCTCGTGTGCCAGTCACCCGCCCATTTTTACCTATTTCGGGGAATCTTTGTAAATTCAAGACGCTGGACTGAATGTCTGAAATTGTACGAGAAGCCGTTTTTGGATTGAATTGCAACAAGTATACAAATATTTGATCGATATCTTCATCCGCTTGTTGTGTCCATGCTATTTGCATTGTTCGCGCATTTTGTCCATTTTGGCCATTACGCTTTCATGACTGACAAAATCACCTCTTTTAGCTTGCTCTAAACCTTTTTTTATGTGTCGAATTTGCCAGTCATACATAGATAGATGGTTATCTATAGCTTCGTTAATAACGAAGCTACGGTCACGGTTTAGACTTTTGGCCAAAGTGTCGAGTTCAGCTTTGCGTGTTTCATCGGTACGGAATGTGATAGTAGATTTGGACATTTGTTTGAATATTCCCATGTTTTACATTGTAAGACAACGTATCATACGGCTATGTTCCTGTCAATCTCACTCCCCCGCAATCCAAACCCGCAATATCTCCCGTTCTGCTTCCGTCATGCCCGTCTCATTGCCGAGCGGCATGTCTTTTCCTGTGACTGTGCGATCCATGATGAGGGTTTTGTTTTGTTTTATGAGGGCGTCTGTATCTAGGCGAAAACCATTTGGTGCTTCGTCGTACCAATCGTGACTTGGGTTTTCTGCGTGGCAAGCAGTGCAGTGGGTTTCCATGATATGGCGTATATCCGAGAAACTGACCGCGCCCACTTTCGGCGCCACGGGTTTTTTGAAGGCGAGGGGGAAGGTCATGGCAACGACCATAAAAATGACGGCGGCGACCGCGAACGGGGCTTTGGGTTTGGTCGTGTGGCGCAGGTTGAAATAATGGCGCACGGCTATGCCAGCGAGTGCGATAAGCGCAAGGCTGAGCCAACCTATACCCGAACCATATGTCATAGGATAATGGGCGCTGGTCATAATAAACAATACGGGTAGGGTCATGTAATTATTATGCATGGAGCGCAGCTTGGCGGCTTTACCGAATTCGGGATTAACCGGACGGCCTGCGATTAAATCTGCCACAACAATTTTCTGGTTTGGGATAATGTTAAAGAACACATTGCCCGCCATGATCGTGCCTATCATAGCGCCGATTTGCATATAGGCTGCGCGGTCGGAGAATATCTTCCCCACCAATATTGCGGCTAGGGTAAAGAGTAAAAACAGCACTATGGCAAATAGGCCGGGGCGTTTGCGCAAGGGCGATTTGCACATTACATCATAAAGTATCCAACCACCTGCGAGCATGCCCATACTGGCCGCAATGGCTTGCCAGCTTTCCAGCGCCATTTTGCTCTTGTCGATAAGGTATAGATTAGCCCCGTAATAATAAATCACTGCCATCAGCGCAAAGCCGCTTAGCCATGTGAAATAGGCTTCGTATTTGAACCAGTGGAGATGCTCTGGCATGTTGTCTGGTGCGGACATATATTTTTTATTGTGGTAAAACCCGCCCCCGTGAACCGACCAAAGCTCGCCATCTGGTTCGCCTTTTTTGACCTTTTCGGGGCGCTCCAGATTGTTATCCAGCCAGACGAAATAAAAACTGGCACCGATCCAGGCTATGCCCGTGATTATATGTAGCCAGCGAATGATGAGCGATAGCCAATTATAATAATCAATCCCCATTTGTTGTCCTTATTTGTAACAATTGCGCGGCGACACTGGCCGCA
>JALSHM010000031.1 GCA_026982235.1 Robiginitomaculum sp.
TTATCGGCATGGCGTTTCCTCAAACCTGCCATCATTTCCACGGCATTACTTGGCGTGGTCTGGGCTACGGCCTTTAATCCGTTAGCATCCCTCTCCCAATCAAAATATAAGGACGTTGTGACGAAAATCACTACAGACGGAAAACCAACTCAGACCATAGAAAAATCCATTTGGCTACGCGAGGGCAATGATGACGGCTATACTGTCATTCACGCTTTATCTGCAAATATCGAGGAACATGTCCTGTTCAATGTTACCTTCTATACATTCGATAAAACCCCCGACGGTAATGCCCACTTCTCAACGCGGTATGATGCCGCCCGCGCAGACTTGTCTAAAGATGGGTTTTGGACTCTGTCGGCGGTTACAGAAAACGAAGACGGGAAAGCGCCGAAAGTTTTTGATACGATCACCATAAGCTCTTCTATAACTTGGGAAACTTTGCGCACCCGCTCCCAAACCAATCCAAACCCACCATTTTGGCAAATAAAATCCGAAATCAAAAAAGCTAAAGATGCCGGGTTTGATACGACACGCCTATTCATGCACTTGCACAAATTACTGGCTTTACCTCTAACCTTGGTTGCCATGGCGATTATTGCCGCAGGCGCTTCATTGAACTTATCTCGCGAAGGTGGCACATTACGGCTGCTAATTTCCGGGGGAGCATTAGGATTTGGGGTATATTTCGTTGACAATCTGATAGGAGCATTTGGGGAAACGGGTACGCTTCCACCTGTAGTCGCCGCTTGGTCTGTGCCCTTACTTGTGCTATCCTCTGGCTTGGTGTTATTATCATGGAAAGAAGACGGATAGCGTATGATGTATTGCACGATGAATATAAATGTCTTAGGTAAAACGAAAATCTCTTCAGATGAGAATAAGGACTAAAGTAAATGAAAATCTCTACTTCAAAACTTTTATCAACATTTGCACTTGGCGTGGCGGCAATGCTCACATATGCGCCCCCGTCCTTTGCGCAAGCGGCTCACGGTATCGCAGCTGTTGTCAATGATGATGTCATCACGACCTATGACCTGCGGCAACGGAGCCTATTTATGATGGCGACCCAGGGGATCGAGCCAACAGAGGAAGCCAAGCGGCAAATTCTAGCCCAAGCCATGCGCAATTTGGTCGATGAGAAGCTACAAATCCAAGAAGCCCGAAAATATGATCAGACAATCTCCGATGAGGCCGTCGCAAACGGCGTGCGAAACATTATTAGCCGCAACGGCATTAGCGTCGAAGAATTTGCGAACCGTCTAGCCCAAGCAGGTATTTCTATCAGCACTTTGCAAGATCAGGTGCGCTCGGAAATCGCATGGCAGCGGATTATTGGTGGTCTATATGGTTCGCGCATCCGTATTAGTGATGCGCAAATAGACGAAACCCTGACCCGCGTATCTGCAAATGCTGACAAACCAAGCTATCGTGTCGCAGAGATTTATATTGAAGCCACGCCCGACATTGGCGGTATGAACGGTGCCATGCAGGGTGCCGAAGCCATGATCGAACAACTTGGTCAAGGTGTGCCGTTTCAGATCCTCGCCAGACAATTTTCCTCAGCGCCGTCTTCTGCTAAAGGCGGCGACATTGGCTGGATCCGCGAAGGTGAACTGCGCGAAGAAGTTAACATCGTCCTGACACAAATGGAAAAAGGTCAAATTTCCAAGCCAATACCTGTACCCGGCGGGGTTTATGTTGTTGCCTTGGTCGACAAAAGAATATCAACCTCGGAAACATTTTATAATTTGAACCAAATCAATTATCAAATTACCGATCAATCCGAATTACCCGCAGCTAAGGCGGCTTTAAAAGCTGCGGCAGCGGCAGCAAAATCCTGTGATACTTTGAAAAAAGATGTTGCGGGCATTGAGGGTGTCGGCACCAGCGAAATGGGCGAAATCCGCGCCGGAGATTTAACCGAAGATATATTAGCTGTGCTGGCTGCCACTAATGTCGGCGAAGTTTCTACGCCTATGGCCACAGGTAGCTCTTTAGTCTCTGTCATGGTTTGTGATCGCACTGTTCGCGGTTCTGGCATTCCGTCACGCGACGAAGTTGAAAACCGTCTCTTAGCCCAACAAGAAGCGCAGGCTTCGCGGCGTCATTTACGCAATCTGCGCCGCAAGGCCACTATTGTTTCGCGCTAATGACTTTTTCTGTTTCTGGTGCTAAGCCGCTTGCACTAACCATAGGCGACCCAGCGGGTATTGGGCCAGAAATAACCCACAAAGCTTGGCAGGCTATGCGAGAAACAAACGAAAGTTTTTTCGTCATAGCCGATCCGATGTTTTACCCCAATGTGGCTATTATAGATAGACCGGAACAAGCCGCTAGCAAATTTAAAAATGCCCTGCCCCTCCTGCCCATAGACTGCCCACAAATTATCCCTGGCCAGCCCGACACCAAAGCCGCAGGCGCAATCATAAAATCTATAGATATGGCGGTAAAATTCGCACAAACGGGGCAAGTGGCCGCTGTCGTTACTAACCCTATCGCCAAAGAAGTCCTGTACCGCGCCGACTTTAAACATCCAGGGCATACCGAATATTTGGCGGATCTAACAAATGCCTCCCTGCCCGTTATGATGCTCAGCGTTCAAAATCCCCAAGCCACTTTGCGTGTAGCTTTGGTTACTATTCACATGTCTTTGCAAGACGTGCCGAGCGCCGTGACCGGGGATTTGATCACCCGCACAGCCAAAACATTATACAAAGCATTGCGCCGTGATTTCAACATAAAGAATCCCCGCATTGCTATGGCCGGGCTTAACCCCCATGCAGGCGAAGGCGGGGCTTTGGGGTGCGCCGAAATAGAAACTCTCAATCCAGTAGCAGAGAAACTCCGCGCGGCAGGTATTGATATTTCAGATGCCAGACCCGCTGATACATTGTTTCACACAGAAGCTCGCCAAGGCTATGACGCAGTGCTGGCTATGTATCATGACCAAGGGCTAATCCCGGTGAAAACTCTAGACTTCCACGGTGGTGTCAACACGACCCTCGGCCTGCCTATCATCCGTACATCACCCGACCACGGCACAGCATTTGATATTGCGCGCAGCGGTGATAAGGCGAGACCAGATAGCTTAATCGCTGCCATTAAGGCAGCACGCATGATGGCAGATTGTCGGGCACAATATGACGGATAACCTCAACACTCTGCCGCCCCTGCACAATGTCTTGCAAAGACACGGCCTGTTTGCCAAGAAAAGCCTAGGCCAACACTTTTTACTGGATCTCAATCTAACCGATAAGATCGCACGCCTCGCCGCACCCCATCCTGTTATATTAGAAGTCGGCCCTGGCCCTGGCGGCTTAACCAGATCGCTTTTGCTGGCAGGCGCGGAGCAAGTATTTGCAATAGAAAAAGACGAACGGTTTTTGCCACCCCTCCAAGACATTATTGAAGCTTCAGCAGGGCGGCTTGTGGTCAATAATACAGATGCTCTGCAAGTCGACGCGGCAGAGCTTACGGATATTCGCCCCATACGCATTTGCGCCAATTTGCCTTATAATGTCGGCACCAAATTGTTGGTCAACTGGCTCACTGCCAAGCCCCAATTTTGGGATCGTATGGTGTTGATGTTACAAAAAGAAGTGGCGATGCGCGTAGTCGCCGAACCAGGTAGTAAAGCATATGGTCGGCTAGCCGTACTGGCTGGATCCATCGCCCACGGCCATATTTCCTTTGACATTCCTGCCAGTGCATTCACCCCGCCACCAAAAGTCGACAGTGCTGTTATCGTGCTAGATATTTTGCCTGAAAACCAGCGTTACAAAGATCTAAAAACTCTAGCCCAAATCACCGCCGCTACCTTCGGCCAGCGCCGTAAAATGCTACGCAAGTCATTAAAACAATTAGCAAATATCCACAATATAAGCTTGGATAAGTGGCTAGAAAGCGCAGAAATAAATCCGACAGACAGGCCAGAGACCGTGGATATTAAAGGCTTTCATAGGCTAGCGGAAAACTTACCGCCCCTCGGTTAACGCCTTTACGAACGACCCTAGCCACATTTGACGGCGACGTTTCATGCGCTCTGCGGCCACAATGGTACGTAGCTCTTCCATAGCTACTTCTAAATCATCATTAACGATAATATAGTCATATTCCGCCCAATGGCTCATCTCAGATTCTGATTTTGCCATGCGTTTGGCTATGGTAGCTGCACTATCTTGGGCGCGGGTTTGCAAGCGGGTTTCTAACTCGCGTTTGCTGGGCGGCAAGATAAATATCTTGACCAAATCATCCCCTGCAGCTTGGGTTAATTGTTGCGCCCCTTGCCAATCTATATCAAATAATACGTCCTTGCCATCCGCCAATGCAGCCTCCACGGGGTCGCGCGGCGTGCCGTAATAATTATCAAAAACCTTGGCATGTTCCAAAAATTCGCCGTCGTCTATCATGTCTGAGAACTTTGTCTTGCCGATAAAATAATAATCAACACCTTCCTGTTCGCCTGAACGCGGACGCCGCGTTGTCGCAGAAACCGACATGGTCATATTGGTGTTATCCGCCAATAATTTTCGGGTCATCGTGCTTTTTCCCGCCCCGGACGGTGAAGAAAGCACTACCATCAAACCACGGCGATTTTGCTTCAATATATCTAAATTATTAGAACCTTTATTCGACATTGGCAGCTTGCTCCCTGAATTGTTCAATCAGACTTTTCATATCCAACCCTATTTGTGTCAACTCTATATCCGTTGACTTGGAACAAAGCGTATTGATCTCTCGGATAAACTCTTGGCTTAGGAAGTCCAGTTTCCGCCCAATCGGTGAACCCTTTTTCAGCAAGGTTTTGGCTTGGGCAATATGTGCGTCCAGCCTATCTAATTCCTCGCGCACATCAGCTTTGATAGCCAGTAAAGAGGCCTCTTGTATCAGCTTATCTTGCGGTAGGTTTTCGCCGAGTAAATCCGCTAGTTTTTGTTCGAATTTCCGCTTTATATCATCTGCTAATGCGCCTTCACAAATGCGCGCCTTGACAATTAAATTTTCAAAGGCTTCCACATTAGCCCATAATATTTTTGCCAACGCCGCCCCCTCAATATTGCGGGCTTGGGTTAAAGAGGTCAGCATATCTTCCAGGCTTTTGAGTATCTCTTGATTTCGCGCTTTGAACTTGGGTATGGCGGCACTCTGCGTGCTTTCGCTAACCACGCCACGCACCAAATAAAACCCGTCCAATCTTGGAGCTGTAATTTGCGGATTTTCCGCACACACTTTTGCCGCATTATCAATTAAAGTTTGCAACCACGTTTTATTTATAACATAATTATCATCCCCAGCCGAAGCCTGCATGTCCAAACTAATTTGTAAATTTCCGCGTGTCAGCGCCTCTTTCACTTTGCGGCGTATCAACGGGTCTAAGCTTTCAAAACCAGCCGGTAAACGCAGACGCATATCCAAGTTTTTGCCATTTACAGCGCGGACTTCCCATGTCCATATATTCTCGCCACCACTATCGTCTACAAATTGCCCCTGTGCGCGGCCATATCCCGTCATACTGTTCAAGCTCATTGCCCATTTCCTTGCAAGGCATTCTCTTTCGCCCGCTTGTGCGCCGCCCTTTTGCGTTGCTTCTCAATCTTGCGCCATTTTCTCACATTATTATTATGCTCGCGCAAAGTTTTGGCAAAGACATGGCCGCCCGTACCGTCCGCTACGAAAAAAATGTCTTCCGTTTCCAGTGGATTCAGAACCGCCGCCAGTGCGGCCCTTCCTGGATTGCAAATGGGGGTTTTGGGCAAGCGCGGAATTTGGTAAGTATTCCAATCGGTCTTGCGGTCTATTTCTGAACGGCGCAAGCCACGCCCGAGCTTCTCCCCCCCGGTAATCCCGTAAATAATCGTCGGGTCGGATTCTAGCCGCATTCCTTTGTTGAGCCGATTTATAAATACACCCGCAACATGTCTGCGCTCGCTTCCAACGCCCGTTTCCTTCTCGACGATGGACGCCAAAATAATGGCTTCGTATTTAGTCTTGAGGGGCAGGTCGAGTGCCCGGTTTTCCCAAAGTTCGTCAACAAGCGCTTCTTGCTCCGCCCGCATTTTCTTG
>JALSHM010000032.1 GCA_026982235.1 Robiginitomaculum sp.
TTATAAAACGAGGCAAACTCCATACCGATGGCCCCAGAACCGACCACCAGGAGTCTCTTTGGCATGGTGTCTGGTATCATGGCCTCCTTGGCTGTCCAGATATATTTCCCGTCTGGCTCCATCCCGGCAGCGGGCACTGTGCGTGCGCGTGCGCCCGTGGCCAAAATTACATGCTTCGCCCTATAGATTTTGTCACCGACCACAACCTTGGGCGCAGGCGTGCCTTTTTCCAGCTTGGCAAATCCGTCGATTACAGTGATTTTGTTCTTCTTCATCAGAAATTTCACGCCGCCCGAAAGCTGGCCCGCGATTGCGCGTGAGCGTTTGACGATAGCTGGCAAATCAAACCCTGCTTGTGCGGAAAGCCCATATTCCGACGCATGTTGCATATTAGTATAAACTTCGGCGGAGCGTAACAAAGCTTTGGTTGGGATACAGCCCCAATTCAGGCACACACCGCCAATTTCAGATTTCTCAACTATGGCCGTCTTAAACCCTAATTGTGCCGCCCGAATGGCCGTAACATACCCGCCCGGCCCAGACCCAATTATGATGACATCGAAATTTGTTGACATGGTCATGCTCGCATTTGAATGAGCAATTTATGTACAGGAGATTGGGCCCAGCACAAACCAAAAAATAGTAATATTTATGGCCTAACGAAGCCTGGCGGCAATTTTTCCGGAATTATCAATGCCTCGATAACCTGCAAGCGCATCACATCGCGCAAAGTGCCTATTTCTACGGCGTCTATAACCTCAAAGGCCTCATCAGCCCGCCCTTCCAGTGCCAAACCAATGGCAATTTGGCTACGAGCCGTATCCCGAAGTTCTGTCTGGTCAATTTCCAGCATGGCCGCGTCGGCAAATTTAAACTGGCGCTGGCTAACCGAAAAATTGACAATGTCGAGATAAGCTTGGTCTTTTATCTCGACAGTAGAAATTTTCTCTGCTTGTTGCATCAATAAAGGCATTATTTTGGCTAAGTCAAAATTTGTCGCAGGTTCAGGTGTTGGCTCTGGCTTTGGATCTGGCTTTAGCTTTGGCGCCTCATGTTCAACAGGCATAGGCTCGGATTGCTGCGTAACTTTATTCTCTATAGTCTTAGCCTCCACAGTCTCAACTGTCGTAGGAGCAGATGTTTTGGCATTTCTTTGGGGCGTATTTTGCTGTGGTGCCCGCAATTCCACTTCTTGCCCAGAAGCAGAATCAGACGCGCTATTCGCTCCATTGCTTGTTCCATAATACACAACACCCCCGGCAAAGCCGATAGTGATTAACATGGCAAGAGCAGATTTAACAAACATAGCAGTACCCATAAACTTCATATAAGCCTAATTATAGAATAAGGCAAATTCGTGGCAAGCTAAGACTGCCAAAGCGCACGCCCAACACTATAACTTCGCCGGATACGGGAATTAAGGCCTATACCCGTACATTTTATCGCCTTGTTTGGCCGGATTATATCTGTCGCGTAATTTGGTTTGGCGGCTTTCCATAGATTGGGATTTGCCGCCTATGATAACTGCAACAACTTCGCTGGTCACTTCCAGTGGGTCACCGTTCCAAATGACCAGATTTGCGGCCTGCCCCGCTTGTAATTGTCCCAACCCCGGATAACCATACATAGTGGCCGGGGTTAGTGTGATGGCCTTAAACGCTTGTTCCCAACTCAGCCCTGCTGCAACGGCATTGCCAGCATGTTGTGGTGTTAAGCGGAGATTATGAGAGGTTCCACCTGTGGCAGAGCGGCTAATTATCGCAGTTTTCACACCCGCATCCATAAGCAGTTTCACATTGTCTAGTCGCGCCGCCATGCGATCAAAGTTATTAGGCAGGTTTTCCAGTGGGTCGACCATGACACCAATATCAGCTTTAGCCAATTGCCCAGCCACCATCCAGCCCTCTGCCGCCCCAACAATGAGTATATTCAGTCTTGGATAGGCTTTTTTAAGGTCAATAATATTGAGCATATCCACGGCCTGATCGGCGGCAATCAACAAAGGACGGCTGCCATTAAGTACGGAACGCAAGGCTTTAGCATCAGCCCGGGCTAGAGCATCACCATCGCGGGGGGATTTAAACCGTGTAGGCGCAAGCGTAGCATCCGACAAGGCATCACGTAAAAATGCCATGGCCGCCCCTTTACTACCGCCCGTTTTGTTAGAGCCACCACTATAATCTATATAAACGAAGGCATTTTTGTTCAGGGCGGAATCGAAGCTACCGCTGGTCGTGACAATCATGCCCTGCCCGCCAAATATATCACTGCGGGAGTCTGGTACAACAGCAGCAAAAATAACACCGCCAATACGCGTTTCCGCAACAGAGGTGGCCTTGGGATTGAAGCTATCAGCGGCACGGATGCGTACAGTGGCCTCCTTGTTTGCTGCATTTATATTATTGGAACCATGTTCACCGTTGACTTCGACCAGCCCCAATGTGGTATAGGGGGCAAATATACCAGGCGTTACCCACAGGGTTTTCCCCTCAATGACTTTGTCACCACTTACGGTACGGTCTTGATTTATAGATGTAATCCTGCCGTTTTCTATAACTAAAACCCCACCTTTGACCTGCCCAGCACTCGTATTGGTAACAATGTTTTTGCTTTTAACGACCAATGATTGTGCAAATGCATTTGTGGTGGAAACCAGTACAAGGGCAGTTGAAACAGCGAGAGTTTTCAATAAGTTTTTCATGTTTATTCTCCCGTCCCTATTGCTGAACCAACTTGGCCAAGTTTAAAATCACTTATTGGTTTCAAACCCTTTGCTTTGTCAAACATCAGAACCCCGTCTAAATACACTTTTTCCACCTTGGTATAGGTCGAGAACGGGTCACCACTCCAAATGACCACATCTGCCCGCTTACCGACTTCTAAGGACCCGGTTGTATCATCAATACCAATCGCTTTGGCAGGGTTGCTCGAAATCCATTTCCAGGCATCGGCTTTGCTAATCTTTAGCCCTGCCCGATTGCCATGCGCCCAAGCCTTGGCAATTTCTTGATTAAGCCTTTGAATACCTGCCGCATCGTCTGAATGAATAAGCGCACAAGCCCCACCTGCATGAACAAAAGGAATATTCTCGCGTATACCGTCATAACTTTCCATTTTAAAGCCCCACCAATCCGACCACATAGCAGCACAAGCGTCGGCGTCTTTTAGCAGGTCAGGAATTTTATAAGCTTCAACTGCATGGTGGAAACTACTGATTTTATAGCCAAATTCTTTCGCCATATCGAGAACTTGCGCCATTTCATCGGCACGGTAACAGTGCATTTGCACCAGAATATCACCACTTAAGACGCCAGCAAGAGTTTCCAATTGCAAATTACGCTTACCCTCGGTGATTTCCCCTTTATCCAGCTTATCTTTATAGTCTTGGGCTTTAATCCAATTCTTGCGGTAATGGGCAAAATTCCCCATGCGCGATGCCGGGCCGCCTCTTTTGCCGTAGACACGCTTTGGGTTCTCCCCACAGGCCATTTTCAACGTATAGGGCGCATCTGGAAATTTCATGCCTTGAACAGTACGCGACGGGATATTGCGCAGGGTAATCCCCCGCCCTCCGAATAAATTAGCGGAACCGGGCAATATGAGCAAAGTCGTCACCCCGCCCGCCAAGGCTTCGGCAAAGCCAGGGTCTTGCGGCCAAATGCCGTGTTCGGCATAGACTTCGGCGGTAATGGGACTGGTAGCGTCATTACCGTCCGAATGGGCTGCTACACGCGGCGCAGCATAAACGCCCAGATGGGAATGCACATCAATGACACCCGGCGTTACCCATGTGCCTTTGGCATCTATGACCTTTGTACCTGCGGGCAATTTCGCCTTGAAATCACCAATTTGGCTTATTTTACCGTCCTCAATCAACAAACTACCATTTTTATACTCACCGCCAATACCGTCTAGAATATGGGCATTGGTGATATAAATAGTGCCACTTTCTCGCGGTGTATAAGTAGAAGGAAAAGCTGCTATAGTTTCCGCAACATCTTGTTTTTTGTTTAGATGGAGAAATGAAAGCCCAAACAAAGCTAAAGCTGAGGCGGCAATAATTGAATATGCAGTGGTTGTTTTTATCATGTCTAGAATATTCCCGTATATTTATACTATGCGCAATGTAATCGCGGCTCTTAGGGAATTGCAAGGATAATCAGGCTTGTCACCTCAGTTTTCAGTGGATAGGGTCTGGCCAAGTTACTCATAATCATCATCAGGTGTATAGGAGAATATATGCGGTATTTATTGGCTAGTGTAGCGGGTTTGGCTTTGTTGGGGGCTTGTGGGCAAAAACCAGAGCCAGTAGGCATGGAATATGCCCGAAACCGGGTTATCGAAGCCACAATCAGGGATACCCAAGACGATATTCGCCAAGGCTTACAATCCTGCCAAAATGTGGTCAATGCTTATATTGAACGTGTTGAGGCCTATGATGGTAAAATCAATGCCATCACCTATAAAAACTACGATGCGGCGCGTAGACAAGCTGGCCTAGCGGATGCCGCACTTGCCGATGGACGCACCCTCCCCCCATTATTTTGTGTTCCCATGCTGGTCAAAGACAATATGGACGTTAAAGGCTTTCCAACCACGGCGGGCTCTAAAATGCTGATGGATAACATGCCGCCTGACGATGCCAATATAATTGCCCGGCTCAAAGACCAAGGCGCCATTGTTTTGGCCAAGACCAATATGGCAGAATGGGCATTTTCACCGCGTATGACCAAAAGCACCAGTTTAAGCACAGGGGCAGGCATCACCAAAAACGCCTATAATCTCGCCCATGTCCCCGCTGGATCGTCTGGTGGCACGGCATCAGGTGTGGCCGCCAGTTTTGCTCTGGTCGGACTGGGGACGGACACGGGTAATTCCGTACGCGGCCCGTCTTCACATTTATCTTTGGTCGGTATGCGCGCGACACATGGCAAATTGGACTTAGACGGCATTGTCCCGCTGGTCTTATCCGCAGATGTGGTCGGCCCTATGACCCGCACAGTACAAGACAATGCGATTATGTATGCCGCCATGGGCGGTGAGAACTATGCGGACAAATTGGATAAAACCGCGCTCAAAGGCAAACGCTTGGCCATAGTCAAGGAACTTTCTACCGATATGGATGAAGACATTGCAGACCTGCTCGAAGTCGCCGTAAATGACCTAGAAGCCGCAGGCGCTACCGTGTTAAAATCTATAAATATCAAAGACATAAAACAACATATTGACGCTTCGTGGGGCTGCAAATCTTTCCGCAAAGATGTGCATGAATATCTAACCCAGCCGGGTATGGACGCCAAAATCAGTGACCCATATGAAGCCTTCAAGGCAGGCGTTTACGCCCCCTACACCAAAGGCGCATGGGGGTATTTCGAAGCTGGTGCCATCGACATAGCCACCAAGAGCGACGGCACAGTATGCGGCGACCTCTCCAAAGACGTGATGCGCCAAAACATCAAGAAAGACATTTTGGCCGCTATGGAACGCGAAAATATTGACGCGCTCATATATCCAAGCTGGCGCTACCCTGCCGCACGGCTTGACCGCGCCGAGGCAGATTACAAAGGCGACAACTCCCAAACGCTCGCACCACCCACTGGCTTGCCCGCTATCACCGTACCCATGGGGTTTGCATCCGGTGACCTGCCCGCTGGCCTGCAATTGCTGGGGCGCCCAGACGCCGAAGGCACGCTATACGGACTAGCCTACGCCTATGAACAAGCCACAAAACACCGCCGCCCCCCAAGCAACTTCCCTGCCTTGGGTCAATAACGGTAAATAGGGCGAATTATGGGCAAATTCTTTGCAGTTTGTAATCAATAAACTATCGACGCGCCGCTTTTGTTTGTCTACAAAGCATTTGAATCAATGTGGCCTGCTGTATAGTGGTGTTCGCTTATAAAATATTTGGGACTAAATATGAAAATTCGCCACCTCTTTGCCTCTACTGCAATCCCGGCTTTGACCATAGCGCTCTCTACATCTGCTTTTGCCCAGGTCGACATTACTGACGCACGCACAACCAGTATAGAAACGTCTACGGCGGGTGATGGTGGTGGCGCTTC
>JALSHM010000033.1 GCA_026982235.1 Robiginitomaculum sp.
AGCGTTTGGGGATTTGGCCGAGCGGACGGGTATGCCAAGCACCGCCCTTCACCACCATATTGGTATGATGAAGCGCGGCGGGTTTCTGTATATGCGTAAAAAAGGCAGCTCTACTGTCTTCACACTTGATACCAAGCAGCTTAACTTAGCCTTGTCTGCATTTCCCCTAACTGAATCGTAACAAGCCTAATCCTACAAATTAACCATCTGAATCCAGCGGCGTCATCTCGTCTAAACAATTGCCGATACGGTCTTTGGCATCAAATTGTTACTGCTGAGTTATTTCCAAAAGTTGGTGATGGTGTGATCATGGGGCGATTTGGTTTTGCTTGGTGATTACTTGTTCACCGTCTTTAAATATGCGGATATGTTTCCAATGCGCCGCCGGGAAGTCGTAAAAGCTCAGCAAGGTGGTTCTGTCCTTTTCCAGACAATGCGCCGCCCTGTCATATTTGTCACGGTATTTGTCCAAGAACAGATCCAAGGCAGCGCACGCATCCGCTTTGGTTTCGGCCATCCAGATGTCATGCAGGTCGGACTTGACTTTCTCCTGCATGGCTTTGGGCACACAGTTCAAGACATTGGCCGTCTTGTGCACCCAGCAACGCTGGGCTTTGACGTCGCCATACACATCTTTCACGGCGGCAAAAAAGCCCAAAGCACCATCTCCAATGGCCAGTTTCGGGGCTATGCCCAGACCTCTGCTTTTCAACTCCAGCAACAATGCCTTCCAGCTTTGCGTTACGCGAAGCAAAACTAGGTCGTGCAATCTTACAGCCGTTCAAGTTGGCTATGTCTGTCCATTTTACCGGCGCACAGCCATGCAAAAGACCACAAATTGCTAATTCGGTAAATCCAATCGTCGAACCCGTTCCACTTTATAGCCACGTTCCTCTAGTAAGAACGGTAGACCTTGGGCGCCTAGCATGTGACCAATACCTACGACAACCATGGCATTGTTATCGCCCTTCATAAAGTCATCCAGTGTATTTGCCCATTTATTGTTACGCTGCGTGAATAAAGCGGCATATAGTTCGGGTGAGCGCGATTTTGTCGGTGCCATAAGTTCGCGTTCAAGCAGTTTCGTATTGCCGACCAGCCAAGCAGCATTGACCATTTTTGTATCTTCGATTAGCGTGTTGAAATTTTTAATAGTTTGTTCAAAAGCTTGTAATTGCACCCGATCTGGTTGCTTGGCGACAGCATCAAAATAGCTTTCTATATCGTCGAGGGTGCGGATGTTTTTATCAGCTTGTTTGGCTTTAATACGCATTTGGGCGTCGGCTGAATTCTCGTA
This sequence comes from Robiginitomaculum sp., assembly GCA_026982235.1. GTDB lineage: Bacteria > Pseudomonadota > Alphaproteobacteria > Caulobacterales > Maricaulaceae > Robiginitomaculum_A. The sequence continues at coordinate 1,298 of JALSHM010000033.1, forward strand.
GCGTAGCCCAGCCTTGTCTGCGCCTGCTACCACCAAAATATCCCCCGCTAGCCATGGTTTAAACCGCTCTAGTCGCACTAAGGGGACTTCAGCATTATAAGCCGCCGCCGTTAAGCGATTATAATGAATACTGTCCAAATGATCGCTTAATTTCTCCCCCGCCGGATACAGACCGTATTGTCTTTGTAAAATACTGGTCTGGAGTGCCGATTTATCATCGTCGGGAATCTCGAAGAACACTGTGCCAACATCGTCAAATGCTGCCTGCATATCGCGTCTCTGCCAATTGATATCCGGTTGCATTAAATGCACTGTTCCAAACAGATATAATGTGCTGTCTGCATCTGTAACTTTCCACATGGCCGGACCATCATAGCGGGCATGGGATGCGGCAACCTTATCCTGAACATTGCCACCCTGATTACAGGCGCTCAGAAAGCCAACCAATAAAGGCGTCGCCAAGCCAATGAAAATAGTTCGCATATATTTAGATAATTTTTTCATAGCCATGTCCATAAAGCACGCAAAAGCACTTGGCAAAGGTTTAAGCAGGCTCTATACGGCTTTCACACAGAAATTTTGGACGGAGCCGAAAGTAGCACCATATTTCCAAACAATGTAAAGCACCCGTAGCTCAGCTGGATAGAGCGCTGCCCTCCGAAGGCAGAGGTCACAGGTTCAAATCCTGTCGGGTGCGCCATCTTAACCATTAGATATTATTGCGTATTTTTCCTAAGAATCTCTGGTTTTGCCCGCGCAAACTTGTCGTGTTTTGTAGTGTTTTGTTGGGCAATATTTGGGCAGTTCGTTCTAATTGTGTTCTTGCAATGGCTTTAAAATTGTGCACAGTGTTAGGATGAAGTTTTTATTATTTTTAGTTATCAGTCTTTTGTCATTTAGTCTTAGTGCCGCCGCGAAGCCTGCCTCTTGTGCAAAAACTCCCTCTTAGCCCAGACTTAAATCTGTGCCATAGGCGCTGACGTCAGACAATTTGCTTTCCTGTGGCGCAATATATGGCATGGATACGAAAGTAAAAATAAAATCTTGCGCTTGGCAGGGGTGACAAAGTGTCTATTCTCACCTATGAAGTTTTCAAAAACAGGAACCTGAAAAATGCCCATCGTTACCGCTATTGCTATTTATTTCATCCTTTGGTGGGTGTGTTTGTTTTTGGTTTTGCCTTGGGGGGTGCGCGCTCAGCATGAGAGCGGTGCTGTTGTGCGCGGCTCTGAGCCCGGCGCGCCTGCCAAGTCGCGTATGAAACGTAAGGCGCTGCAGACCACAATATTGGCGGCGATTGTTTGGTTGGTGATTGTGGTGGTGGTGCAATATCATCTTGTGACGCTGGATAGTATCCCGTTCCTTCCGGACTTTGTGCCAGATGATGTATAGCCCAAACTATAAACTCCTGTAATCTATACAATGTGGACTTGCCGCTTGTGTATGCCTGCTTTATGCAGGGTAAATTTTAGAGATTCGAAATGCGCCTATCACGATATTTTTTACCCCTCCTCAAAGAGACTCCGGCCAGTGCTGAAATAGCTTCGCACCGATATATGTTGCGCGCAGGTATGATAAAGCAACACTCAGCCGGGATATATTCTTGGTTGCCGCTCGGTTTTAAAGTGATGAAAAAAATCGAGCAAATAGTCCGCGAGGAACAAAACCGGGCGGGTGCGGTCGAAATGCTGATGCCAACCATTCAAGGTGCCGATCTGTGGCAAGAATCCGGTCGTTATGATGATTACGGCAAAGAAATGCTGCGCATTACGGATAGGGCAGGGCGCGAGCTTCTATATGGGCCGACCAATGAGGAAATGCTCACAGATGTGTTTCGCACTTTCGTGCGTTCCTACAAAGAATTGCCCCAGTTGCTCTATCATATCCAATGGAAATTCAGGGATGAGGTGCGGCCACGCTTTGGCGTTATGCGCGGGCGGGAATTTTTGATGAAAGATGCCTATTCCTTTGACATAGATATGGACGCGGCAGTTGTGTCCTATAATAAAATGTTCATCGCCTATCTCAATACATTTGCCCGTATGGGGCTAAAGGCCATACCTATGCAGGCGGATACGGGGCCGATTGGCGGCGATCTCTCTCACGAGTTTTTAATCTTGGCCGATACGGGCGAGAGCGAAGTTTTCTGCCACGCTGATTTGGTGGATATGCCTGCACCGGGATTGGATGTGGACTTTGCCAATGGGGATCCAAATGATTTACAATCGCTTGTAGACGAACGCACGGCGCTGTATGCGCGCACGGACGAAATGCATGAACCATCTGTATTTGAGTCCGAAGTGCCACGCAGCAAACGCCTCTCGGCGCGGGGGATTGAGGTTGGGCATATTTTCTGTTTTGGCGATAAATATTCCAAAGCCATGGGTGCCAAAGTTATGGGGCCGGACGGTAAAGAACACTTTGCGCAAATGGGCTCTTATGGGGTCGGCGTATCGCGCTTGGTCGGCGGTATTATCGAAGCCAGCCACGACGATGCAGGGATTATCTGGCCTAAATCTGTGACCCCATTTGGGGTCGGGATTATCAATCTTAGGGTTGGTGACGATGTATGCGATAAGACCTGCGAAGACATATATAACCAGCTATGCGCCGCAGGCGTTGACCCATTATACGATGATAAAAAAGATCGGGGCGGGGTTAAGTTTTCGCGCATGGATCTTATCGGTTTACCTTACCAAATCGTGGTCGGGCCGCGCGGGCTGAAGGACGGTATTGTCGAGATTAAAGACCGAAAAACTGGCGAGCGCCAAAACCAATCCCCAGAAGCCGCCATCGCCTTTATCACGGCACAATATGCGGATATGTCTCTATGAGTAGGCCAGGCGCAGAAAACACAATAGATATGTCAAAAGGTGCGTCAGCCTTCGGCAAATTTGAGCGCAAAATCGCGGCGCGTTATTTGGGTGCCAAGAAAAAAGACGGCGGGGTTGGGTTGATTGCCATATTGTCTTTCGCCTGTATCATGTTGGCGATATTCGCCATGATTACCATTATGTCGATTATGAACGGCTTTCGTGCGCAAATGATTGATATGACCATTGGCCTTGATGGCCATATGTATGTTGGCTCTGCTGCCCCCAATCCAAGCCAGTTACAAATTGTTGGGCTACGTGATAAAGTCGCGGCAATAGAGGGCGTGGAAAATGCTTTTATATTTTCCCAAACTCAAACATTTGTCCAAGCAAAGAACCAGACGGCACCGGCTATCGTCACCGGAATTTCTGCTGAAAATTTATTGGAAATAGACTTAATTAGCAATCATCTAACGACCGGAGATTTGGACGCATTTGGCACAGGGCATAATGGGGGCGATAAAGTTATCATTGGTATCTATCTTGCCAATAGATTAGGTGTCACGGCGGGCGACAGAATAACAATTTATTCGCCTGTGCTTAAGGTCACACCATTTGGCTCGCGACCCGTGTTTAAGTCTTATGAAGTGGCGGCAGTGTTTGCAAGCGGCTTATATACGGCGGATAATTTAAATATTTATATGCCCGTCATCCAAGCAAGTTTGTTTTTTGATCAAGGTCGCAGCCCAACCGATATTCAGCTCAGGCTCGACAATGCGGATTTAATCCACGGTATGAAATCGCAAGTTCGAGAGGCTGCTGGCGAGCCTGTCTTTATCGAAACCTGGGAAGACAAAAACCAGACGACGGCGACAGCCCTGCGTACCGAACAAATCTCTATGCGGTTTATTTTTGCCATTGTTGTTCTGATTGCGATTTTTCCCATTCTATCGGCCATGATAATGCTGGTAAAAAACAAAAGCAAAGATATAGCCATTCTCAAGACTATAGGGGCGACGAGTGCTTCAATCTTGCGGATTTTTCTGATGGCAGGCGCTGCCATCGGCATTGTGGGCACGATAGCAGGTGTGATATTGGGAATCATATTTTGTCTGAATATCGAACATATTCAGAGCATTATTGAGGCTGTGACAGGAACTGAATTATTCCCGGCTGATGTTTACGGTATTGACCATATTCCAGTTAAAATATTGCCAGCCGAAGTGGCTACGGTTGCGTTTTGGGGCTTCTTGGTGTCAACCCTTGCTACCTATTTCCCGGCATTGACCGCATCCAAAACCGATCCGGTGGAGGCTCTAAGATATGAATAAAGCGTCATGAGTAAACAACCTATTCTTTCCGTACGTAATTTGCACCGCTCCTTCCAATCGGGCGACAGTGTTTTGCATGTGCTGGCGGGGGCGGAAATTGATATTTATCCCGGCGAAATGGTTGGGCTGGTCGGGCCATCTGGGTCGGGCAAGTCGACGCTCTTGCATGCGGCAGGCTTGCTAGAGACCCCAAACCAAGGTGAGGTTTATATTAGCGGCACGGAATGCTTGTCCCTGTCCGACAGTAAACGCACCGCCGTGCGCCGTAATGAGATTGGCGTTGTGTATCAATTCCATCACCTTTTGCGCGAATTTACGGCGCTGGATAATGTGGCTCTGCCGCAAATGATTGCGGGCAAATCCCAATCCGCCGCCCGCCTTGAGGCCGAGCGCCTGCTCGGGATTATGGGGCTATCGGAACGCGCTCACCATCAACCCGCGCAAATGTCCGGCGGTGAGCAACAGCGTGTAGCTATCGCCCGCGCTATAGCCAATAAACCAAAAATTCTGCTGGCTGATGAACCCACAGGCAATCTAGACCCCAACACATCCGGCAATGTCTTCCAAAGCCTGTTTGACATGACCAGACTAGAAGGCGTCGCCGCACTGGTCGCCACCCACAAT
>JALSHM010000034.1 GCA_026982235.1 Robiginitomaculum sp.
CAGGTGGCCTGAGTTCATCTGGAATAGGTGTACCATACAATTTATTTAGATGTTTTGCTTTACTGAAGGCTATTTCACGGGCTTGTTCCCGCTTCATCTTTTTATACATTGATGATGTTTCCCAATCAGGACGCCAACGTACAGGAAGGCCGTTCTTCATAAGTGGTCTTTGAGTTATATTTCCAACGCCGTCGTCGTGTTCTAACCAAACCATCCATGACGGGTTTTTGCTTCGGGCAGTTAAATGGTCTGATACCAGCCGCGTCCTTTTCCTAAATGGTGCGGCTTTCCCTGATGTGAGCGATTCTTTTTCCAGTTTGTCCATATCTTTGTGAAACTGGTCTTTCATCCATTTTGAGTTTTGCTCAAGAGATATGCCATAATTCCTATATGCCTTCTGAAGCTCAGGTGGATAGCGCATAACATTGTTTTTATCACCAAACACTGATGATCTACCCCAAACCGTTTGTAAGCGTTTTTGGGTTTGATCGTGCGCGGCTTGTTCGTCGCCGGTCGCAAGATACTCGCTTTCATACATGGCAGCGTAATCAAACCGCATACCGGCTATTTCACCAGTACCATTCTTGAGCTTTAAATCTTTCATGCCTTCATCAACGGCATCATTGATAAATTTACCAGTAGCAACCAACTTACGTTGTTTGCGTTGCGTATCCGTTGGGTTAAACGCTTCCCGAGCGCGGAGAATGGCAGTTTCTTTATCTTGACCACGAGCAATAGCCGCAGACGCTATTGACGCCATTTTACGAGGCTTCGCGGGGAACTGCTCATACGCTATAGGATCAGTTTCTTCAATGCGCCCAAGTATATAAACCGCCTCAATTTGGCTTTCAACGGCGCCGTGTAACAGCGTCCCGGTTAAATTGTCTTTCATGGCGTCAGGAACAACGCCAAAGTTTTGAACAAAGTCCACAGCCACCGCAACAGGATCGTCAGAGTTTGCCAACGCTGGAGCCACATGCAGATCATAATAGTTTGATATTGAGCTTCTGTGCTTGGAATTAAACGGGTTAACAACAGCGCGGCCAGCAATGACCGATTCCGCAAAAGACGTATCCACAATCTTTTTCTTTTCAGCCTTGATGTGGTTATCTAAGTTCTTCGTCAATTCCCCCCATTTAGCCGGAGAAATATCACCCTCTTGAAGCGCCTGATCAAGCTTCAGATAGTTTGTTTGATTGCGCCCAATGCCAACAGACAGTTGAGCCGCCCGCATATCCTTACGTTTTTTATCTTCCACATCACCGGCTTTAATAACCTCTTCGTTGATATCGTGCTTGGCGTTCACTTCTTTACGCAAAGACGTGCGGAGTTTTTGACTTTCATCACCACCAAGTCCAGCACCTTCGACAACACCTTCAATTTCTTCAAGTGACTTTTGCAGGGCACTATCCGCATCAACAGCATAAGCGCTTTCGTAAAAATCCGCCGTGTGTTTGAAAAACAGGGAGTTTTTCAGCGTTTTATCAATATTCCCCAAGTCCCGTTCCGCTTCCTCAGAAGAGTAGTCAAATGCAGGATTATTGACCCTGATTTGATACTGAGCAGTAAGATCATTTTGCATTTTGATAAACGCAGGATCTTGTGAACCCTGGCTACCGTTTTCACGAAGAAACGCATCCATTTGATCCGTAATTGTTTCAATCCGCGCCACGTTGCCGGCCTTGGCTTCTGCATTATCCGATTTACGGCGGGCAATGTTGCGACGATGTGACGCATCACGGATCATGCCGTTCATCATGCTTTCGGCTTTTTCCGCTATTTCCACCGGGGCGCCGCCGCCGAGATACCCGCTTTTCCAAGCTTCAGCAGATTTCTGAAACGCAACTGGATCTAATTCATGGTCAACTTCCAACTTGTCGAATTCAGCGCCCGCAGCATCTTCAGCCCTTTGCATGGCCAAGACACCGGACACATTGGCATAAACTTCATCTTCAACGGAAAGGAAATCGAAAAACTTCTTATCACGCTTTGTAACCTGTAATGTTTCACGTGAAATATTTTTACTATCAGCAACAGCTTGCTTTTGGGCGCGCTTCGCCTCCTTCTCAGCAAGCATATTGCCAATTTGAACCGAAGTGTTTGCAATATCAGAGAATGCAGACGACACCACAGCCGCACCGCCGTCATTAACGCCGGTCGGCGGCGTAACAAGGCCGCGGTTTTTTATATTTGGTAATCCAGAACCGGCCATAACTAACCTCCAGCAACTTTTTTAGCACTATCATCAATCGCCGTTGTTATTTGCCCCAACCCTCTAATCGTGCCACCAATAGCCGCAAATGGAGAGGCGCGCCTTTTCGATGCCGCACTAGACTTTAATTCTTCTCTTCTCAGATTAGAGGATAGCACATCCGTCAATTCGTTACGGTCAGCAGCCTTTTGGTTTGCTCGGCGGCGCGCTGATTGACCTACCGAAGCCCCTGAGAGCCCCCGGGAGGCAGATATAACATCAATCGTACCCAATGCCTCATTCAGTTGTTCCCGGTGCTGTACGGACACCTGTTTACCGCGCAAGTTTTCAATCTTGGCCTGGTATTCCAGTTGATACCCTTGCCGTTTTAAGCCCTTGGCCTTTTCAATACCGGAGGCGATCGAAAACGCGCCGCCTATAATTCCCATTGCTGCACCCATTATCTCGCTCTCATTTTAAGTGAAACACCACGAAGATGAAAAGGAGATCCTTCACCTTCTAATTGCTCTATATCAATTGTCCTATCATAAGCCGAACCGGATTGTGAGTTTTTATGTTCACGATTATTAATAGGCGGCACAGCTTCAGGATCAGATTGATATTCATATGCCGTACAAATTTCACCCTCGACCCGATAAACTCCCGTGTCAATCACGTCAGTCCATATTTCAGCGGCGCGCTTACGTTGGCGACCGGCCTGAGCAATCACCATAGGCGCAGGAGTGGCTTTCAGGGGAAAGTCATGTCCGTAAGTATCGCCAACGGTAATAGACACGGGAACAGTTTCTTCACTCCGAACAAACCGATTTTGCAGCAAACGAGCAACTTCCCCTGAATACCCAACTGTAAACTGCGAATCTATCACCGCGGCAAAATCAATACGCTCCAAATATACAGATGTGTCAACTTGAGCCACGGCATAAAGTTCACCTTCCCAAGACATCAACGAGTGATACCGATCGCCAGAGCTTCTTGCCCACGGAACCCAACCTGCCTGTTCACTTCCTTCTACCCAAGTAAACACCGCAACAGTACCATCACCGTTCACGACCGCAATCAAGCTTTCTGGACGAGAAGAAACCCCGTCAGCAAAACTAATTTCAACAGGGCTATCAATAAGGTGATATCCAAGCTTGGTAATATCTTTCACTTTCCATGCCGAGCGGTTTGTGCCTGTCATATTGGCTACTTTTACCCGGTTTTTTATGTCTAAATATACCGCCGCCGCTGGCTGGTCTTCGGTCCCTGCAATTATTGTTGGCGGAATATCTGCAATTTTGTCGGTGTTGATAAAGTCAAAACCAATGCCGGACGGTGTAAACAAAACACCTGAACCCTGGGGAACATAGTGCAGACCGCGGTCCGTGTGGATCAGGAGTTGTTCCAACGAAGAGAGATACTTAATTTTAGCGTTTGGGTCCTTGCCAATGCGCTCGATAATCGCATCATTATCTTGGCCGGACGCCACATTAAAATCAGTTGGCGCGTTCAAAGACGAACAAGCAAGCAAATTCCGCGCAGCAGGAAACCCGCCAAGACATAACCGGTTTTCATGCAATACACCGGTGCCAGGATAGCCGCGGGGAACAGATATTAATTCTTCAAACCAAATATTAATAGGTGCAGGCGCGGCAGCCTGAACGCTTGTGACAATATCGGAAGCGCCTTGAGGCCCGATAAGTTCTTCAGGAGTAGCGGTATCAAACGCGGCAAACCCGTCGATTAGAACCACCGTGAGGACGTTTCCAATCTTTGATGATACAACCCCTCGAACTTTGCTGATGTCGCCCTGCACGGCGTCCCCTTGGATGAATTGCGCCCCATCAACCACCGTAACCGTCATAGTAGGAAATATCGTATCAATCACAGTTACCGTGGCGGTTGTCGCAGTCAAAAACGCAGTCACAACAACCTGAGAAGCAAAACCATAGATAAAATGTACGCCGACATAATCAGCAGTTAAAAACGCAGATGAGAAAGTTGCCGTCACAGACCCGCTATATCCGGAAAATTGCAAAGTAGTGCCGTCAGGTTCAAATCTAGTGACAGGCGAAAACGTTTTGTTCGACACCGCATCAGTCCGAAACGAAAACAGGTCCAGCGACCACGTTCCCCCGGACGCGGTATAATTCAATTGTTGCATTGGAAAATCATTGTGAAGGATGATCACATTGTTATTTTCATTGATTACTGTCATTTTCCATAAATTGGCATCAACCCACGGCGCCGCCTCAGTATGGTCCAGTGTACCGTCAGACAAATAAACATCTATGACCAAATCACTAAAAACAAGAAACCTAAATGTGCCGTCAGGCAAATCAAACACCCGCGCACGGCCAGCCCTGGCAATCCCCGCTATCCGGTCAGAGCCCGGTCGACGAACAATCGTACCCGCCTGAGTAATGAAAACATTATCCCCAACCTTCAATGCGTTTTGGGTGAGTTCCCCGGCAGACCTGCCTAAATATTCTTCAGAAACAACACCCGCTGAAAAATCCCGTCTATAATCTCGATAACTTCTCATTTATCTACCCATGCCTTCCGGCGCCGCGCTGTACTTTTACAAAGCGGCCAGTTGGCGTCACAGGCGTATCGCCTTGTGCATTGGCGTCACGGCCAAGCCCGTCAAGAAACATTTGTTCAGAGGCGTTAAATAGGTCATTAGCGATACCGTGATCCCCATGCGGCCCGCGCGCTATAATAGATTGATACCGCACCGTCATGGCCTGCATGAAGTCCGCAGACCAGATATTAGTATCAGCAGCAAAGGTATAATGCAGATAATATGTGTCTGATTTACACTGCACCCCGATTTGATTGGCAGTATCAGAATGGAAAATTGGATCCGAATCCCCATCAGTCAACTGGTGAATGAGAATAACGTCAGCAGGCTTTACATAGGCGTGAGGCGGCGTTGAACCCGTTGTGCCCTGATATGCGAGTAAAGCCGTCTTTTGAGCAAAGCTCCATTCATGGCGTGACAGGGCAGCCCTTATGATTATGTCAGACGTGCCGCGGTACAGCCTACCAAACACCCCGTTCTCATTTGTCTGTATTGTGTTTTCGCCCATTGTAAGAAGCGCGGCGTTAAAAACTTCGATTGCATTTGGAAATATGGTCATATCCGTAGCATGGTTATTTTCTCACAAAAATCAATCCATAAAAAAGCCCCCGAGAACGGAGGCTAATTTCAGGCGTGGACACCACAAAGTTATGTAGGCTACCGCTCGTTTTTAACAGCCGCCATATAGATAGACCATTCAGCGTTATCGACTGTGTGGCCAATCGCTTCGGACAAAACCGCTTTCTTAATCAAGCCGGTAGGAGTTAAACGAACATCATCATCAACAAGCGAGGCAGTAATCGTGTCGTGAGCCTCTTTGATGTCGGCTTCAACATCATCAAATGTTACTTTTTTGGCAGCAAGGGCTTTTTCAACACCTTCATCAATAGCGTTTTGTAACTTAGCGCCGTCAATAGCATCTTGATCAACAAACCGACCATTGTTCTTCGGATGTGTCAAAGCTTCCCGAGCCGTACAAGCATTCATTTCAACGTATTTTTTATCAACAGTGTCGTAAATCTCGACCTTATTGCGGGCATTTCTTTTCAATCTCATTTTACGTCCTTATGACTGAGAGTTAAACGGATACGCCAGCATCACGGCCAGCAAATGCAGCATACGTGATAGACGGCGAAGTGCCAGCAACGACATTTGACAGGCGCAGATAGCGATATGTCGTACCGTTTTGAGGTATTTCATTGCCAAATTTAAGTTCATAG
>JALSHM010000035.1 GCA_026982235.1 Robiginitomaculum sp.
ACTGTTTGAACATTTCGGCATCACCGCGCAAGCACTGGAAACCAAAGTGCGCGGCATTTTAAGGTAAAAGGGTACAATATGGCACGCATTACATTACGACAACTCCTGGATCACGCGGCGGAATATGGCTATGGTGTTCCGGCGTTTAATATCAATAATATGGAGCAGGTGCTGGCCATTATGGAAGCGGCCAAAGCTACCGATGCTCCGGTTATCTTGCAAGCATCGCGGGGCGCACGGGCTTATGCGGGCGATATAATGTTGGTTAAAATGGTCGAAGCGGCGGAGGAAATGTACCCCAATATCCCCATCTGCCTGCATCAAGACCACGGCAATAATGGCGCCACTTGCTTCTCTGCTCTGCAAGCCGGATTTACCTCTGTGATGATGGACGGCTCATTAGAAGCCGACGGCAAAACCCCCGCAAGTTATGAATACAATGAAAATATAACCAAATATGTCACAGATGTCGCCCATGATGTCGGCGCATCGGTTGAGGGCGAACTTGGGTGTCTCGGCTCGCTGGAAACTGGCATGGGGGAAGCCGAAGACGGCCATGGTTTTGAGGGAGCCTTGTCAATGGACATGCTGCTGACTGATCCGGACGAAGCGGCGGCTTTCGTCAAGGCCACCCAGTGCGATGCGCTGGCTATTGCTATGGGCACCAGTCATGGTGCTTATAAATTCTCCAAAAAACCGACGGGCGATATTCTGGCTATGGACAGGGTAGAGGCTATTCACAAACGTATCCCCAATACCCATTTGGTCATGCACGGCTCAAGCTCTGTGCCGCAAGAATTACAAGACCTGTTCAATAAATTCGGCGGCGGTATGAAGCAGACATATGGTGTGCCTATTGAAGAGATTACCAAGGGCATAAAATTTGGCGTGCGCAAGGTTAATATTGACACGGATTGCCGTATCGCCATGACCGGACAATGGCGTAAAATAGCTTGTGAACAACCAGAACAATTCGACCCGCGCAAATTCTTAGCGCCAAGCATTGCCGCTATGAAAGCACTGTGTATAGACAGATATGAGCGTTTTGGTACTGCCGGAAATGCTTCCAAGATTAAGGAAATACCTATGTCCGATATGGCGAAAAGATATGCAGACGGGAGTTTGGCGCCGATTATTTCGTAGGGCAATGTTAATAGGAGAACATAATGTCCATAAAAATATCACCGTCCATATTATCCGCTGATTTTGCCCAGCTTGGTAATGAGATCCGCGCTATTGAGAGCGCCGGCTGCGACTGGGTACATGTGGACGTGATGGACAATCACTATGTGCCGAACCTGACTATTGGGCCGGATGTGTGTAAATGGATACGCCCCCATATTAAGACGGTTATGGATGTACATTTAATGATGGATCCAGCGGATAATCTTTTAGAAGCCTTCGCCAAGGCAGGGGCAGATAATATCTCTATTCACCCTGAAGTCCACCCGCATCTTGACCGCAGCTTACAGGTTATTCGCAATTTGGGGTGCAAGGCAGGCGTGGCGCTGAACCCGTCTACACCGATAAATGTGATTGAAAATGTATTGGACAGGCTCGATCTTGTGATTGTCATGTCGGTCAATCCAGGCTTTGGCGGGCAGAGCTTTCTGCCATCTCAGGTTCAGAAAATCCGCGACCTCAAGGCAATGTTTAATGGGCGTGATATATTGATCGAAGTCGACGGCGGCATCAAGCCCAGTACGGCACCTTTGGTGGCCGAAGCGGGTGCAGATGTGCTGGTTGCAGGTTCAGCCGTGTTTGGCAAAGGCGCACAAAGTGAAGATGTTTACGCCGCTAATATCAAAGCCATAAGAGACGCTGCAAATAGGGCAATAGGGCAATAAAAAACCGTCCTCCTCAAGGAGGACGGTTCTACTTAAGCGCCCCGTTGGTTAGCGTTTACTGCTAAATCGCAATTTGATTAGCGCCCTTAATCAAATGTAAGCAGAAATTATTTGCGATATGAGGATTAGTCAACTACGATATTCCGTAGATATTGGGTAAATTGCGGTATTCCGAAGTTTTGAGGTGGTTGTGAGAAAAGCTTTACTTAAAAGTATCGAGTTGAAACTGGCTGAAGCGCGATCTATTCGCGGAGCGATATTCCGGTTACAAGCTTTGCTGGGCGCTCACGGTGGTGCGCATTTGGCCTATACATTTTTGTTGCACCGTAATTCCTATATTCGTGGTGATGAAGTATCAGCAACCACCATGCCTGAGGAAGTGACCAAGCATTATTGGCAAAATGGTGGTACGAATACGGATCCAGTTGTAGAGATTGTGCCTAAAATGCATGCACCTCAAATGATGGATTTGGTGGATATAGTGGAGGATAAGCAACGAATTTATCACAACAACCAATATCTGACTGCGATCATTGAGCAAGGTTGGCAAAAGCTGATGGTATATCCTATTTTCCCGGAGGTTGGTGCCTCATATTACAGCGCCTTCACCATACTCGGGTTACCAGATGAACCAAAACGCACTGAACAATTCTATATGGAGGTTGGGCGGTTGTTCCATCGCAGTCTTAAAAAATATGGTTTGTTTCGCGCGTATTTTAAAATAACCAGCAAAGAGAAAAAAGTGCTGGAGTATATGGCGGTCGGCAAGACCACTTTGGATATAGCAAGTGAGTTGGGTTTGAAGCAGCGTTCTATTGAGCTGCGCTTGCAAAATGCCCGTAAAAAACTCCGTGCGCGAACGACAACTGAGGCCGTTTATAAAGCCGCAGCATATTCCATTATCTTTGTTTGAGTGTAGGCTGACTATCGCTTTCCTTTTATCGGTATGTCTGTATGTTGCGAGCATCATAAATTGACGAAGGATAAAATATGTTGAAGCGGTTATTGGGCGGCATTTTTGTGGGGGCGTTGATTGCAGGTGGTTTAACAGCTTGTTCAGGTGGAGACGGCTTTAAGCTCGAAAGAGTGCAATCCCAAAGCCAAGAGCTAAATGATTGGTTCGAAGCCCGCTATCAAGAAGATTTGGCGAGATCTCCGACTAGGCAGACTTATTTTGGCTTGAAAGTGGGGTTGGATAAGCTTGACGATGTGTCGCAAGCGGCACTGGACGAAGACTATGCGTTGGCGATGAAGAATGTGGCTGATATGCAGACAAGATTTAACAGTGCTAATCTCGATCGTCAGGGTAAAATCTCCTATTATTTGTTTGGCTATAATGGTGATGTCTACAAGGTAGCCAAAAAATTTGAGAAACATGAGTATGTGTTCAATCATATGGCGGGACCCCATAGTGAGTTCCCAACCTTTATGGTCAATTTCCATGCTGTACAGAATGTTGAAGATGCCCGCGCATATATTGCACGGTTAAATGCAAGTCAGCGTTATCTAGGGCAGTACCAAACCCGCGCCGAAGCACAGGCAGATACAGGTATATTATTGCCGAAATTTGTGTATGCTAAACTGATAAAGTCATCACGGAATGTGATAACGGGTGCGCCGTTTACCGATGGCCCAGATAGTCCACTTTATGCAGATATTAAGAAAAAGATTTCCGCGCTAGAGGACGTGCGTCAAAGCGATAAAGAGGCGCTTATTATGCAAGCCAAACAAGCTTTGCTGGACGCGGTTGAGCCTGCCTATCAAAGGCTAATTTTCATGTTTGAGGCGCAAGAAAAACTTGCGAATGATGACGATGGTGTATGGAAGTTACCTGATGGTGCTGCTTATTATCAATCAAAGCTGAATTATTACACCACCACGAATATGACGGCGGACGAGATTCACGAAATCGGTCTTGTCGAAGTGGCACGTATCCAAGGTGAAATGCGCAAAATTATGCAAAAGGTTGGCTTTGAGGGAAGTTTGCAGGATTTCTATAATTTCTTGCGCACGGATGAACAATTCACATTGCCTAATGATGATGTAGGGCGGGCGCAATATATGGCGGAGGCCACGGCGGTTATAGATGATATGAAAGCCAGGTTGGACGATTTGTTCATCACCAAGCCCAAAGCGGATATGATTGTCAAACGGGTGGAGCCGTTCCGCGAAGCTTCTGCATTTGGTGCATTTTATGACCAGCCTTCATTGGACGGCACCAGGCCGGGCACATATTTTATCAACCTCAAAGATGTGCGCGATCAGCCGACATATTTGATGCAAGCCTTAGCCTACCATGAAGGCATTCCTGGCCATCATATGCAAATTGCTATTGCTATGGAGCTGGACGGCATCCCGCAATTCCGTAAGCAAGGCGGGCATACGGCTTATATTGAAGGCTGGGCGCTTTATGCAGAAAGTGTACCAGCAGAACTGGGCATGTATACGGATCCGTACAAAGATTTTGGCAGGCTTTCTATGGAGATATTCCGCGCGGCGCGGCTTGTGGTTGATACCGGTATTCATGCAAAAAAATGGACACGGGAACAAGCCGTGCAATATATGCTCAAAAATATCGCTAATCCGGAAGGAGACATTCGCTCGGAAATTGACCGTTATATTGTCTGGCCAGGCCAAGCGACGGCTTATAAAATTGGCATGATAAAAATTGGCGAGCTTAAAAAACATGCACAGGCAGAGCTGGGTGATAAATTTGACATTCGCGAGTTTCACGATGTAGTTTTGGCCAATGGTTCCGTGCCGCTGTCCTTGCTTGAAGAGCTGGTGGATGAATGGATTGCGGAAACTCAAAAAGGCTAAGGCCAAAAAGGATAATTTTATGAAAAAATATTTGATACTCACTGTTTGCGTTTTGGCGCTCCCCGCTTTCTTAAGCGCATGTTCGCAAGGTGAAAATAAACCCAAGAGTACCCAGAAAACTGCTGTGAAGACCGCTAATGTACAGGCAAATATTCAAGACCAAAACCAAAAACTTGATACGTGGTTTGAAACCGTATTTACCGAGGGGCTGAGTAAATATCCGCAGGAATTAACCAAGTTGGGTTTCAAGAAAGATTATGACAAATGGAACGATGCCAGCAAGGCCTTTAGTCTAGAGCAAGCCGATCAGACCCGTCGTAATTTGGCGCATATGCGTAACAATTTTAAATTTGAAGACTTGGATGCGGATCATCAATTGTCATACCGCTTGTTTGAAATTCAGGCCGAAAAGCAGATCGACGGGATGCGGTGGTGGGATTATGGTTATAAATTCAACCAGATGTTTGGTGTGCAATCAACCATTCCGTCTTTCCTTATCAATCGTCACCGCATAGATACACTGAGCGATGCCAAGGCTTATATTGCGCGGCTAAACGGTGTGAAAGAATATCTGGGCACACATGTAAAGAACGAGAAAGCCAGAGCGGCCAAAGGTATTCAGCCACCATTTTTTGTCTACGACCATATTATTCGCGATGCCAAAAATATTATCAAAGGCGAGCCATTTACCAATGGTGATTTGTCGACAATATTGGCGGATTTCAAAAAGAAAATTGATAAACTGGATATTACCGATGCCCAGCGCGAGACGCTTTATGCGGGTGCGATAACCGCCCTTAAAACCTCGTTCAAACCAGCCTATGAAAACCTGATTTCTGAGATGGAAATCATGCAGGCGGCGGCGGGCACTGACGATGGTGTTTGGCGTTTGCCAGACGGTGCGGAATATTACGCTATGCGCCTCAAGCATATGACCACCACGGATATGACGGCGGACGAAATCCACAATCTTGGCCTTTCGGAAGTTGCGCGTATCCACGACGAAATGCGGGCGATAATGCAGCAAGTTGGATTTAAAGGCACACTGCAAGAGTTTTTCACCAAGGTCAAAAATGACCCGGCGCAATATTACGAAGATAGCGTGGCGGGCAGAAATGCCTATTTATCTGATGCAAGCAAGATAATAGACGTTATGAAAACCCGGCTTGATGACGTATTTATCGTCAAGCCTAAGGCAGATTTAATCGTCAAAAAAGTCGAAGCTTTTCGCGAAAAATCTGCGGGAAAGGCATTCTATAACCAACCTTCTGCGGACGGCTCTACGCCCGGCACGTATTATGCCAATCTCTATAAGATAACCGACA
>JALSHM010000036.1 GCA_026982235.1 Robiginitomaculum sp.
TTGTCTCCACCTCCAACCGCAATTTTGAAGGCCGCCAAGGCCCCGGCGTACGCACCGTGCTGGCCTCTCCCGCAACGGCAGCCGCTAGCGCCATTACCGGCGTGATTACAGATGCAAGAGGTGTATCATGAGCTTTCCACCATTTAAAACACTGACATCTGAAACTTTGGTCTTGCGGATGGAAAATATTGATACTGACCAGATTATTCCGGCGCGGTTCTTGACCACAACCAACCGCGAAGGCTTGGGCAAATTAGCCTTTCATGATTGGCGCTACGACGAAAACGGCAAGGAAAATGATCACCCGCTCAATGGGGACGCGGCCAAGGCTTGCCAGATATTGGTGGCTGGACATAATTTTGGTTGTGGCTCGTCGCGCGAACATGCACCGTGGGCACTGATGGATTACGGCTTTCGCGCGGTTATCAGCTCTGAGATCGCCGATATTTTTCATGGCAATGCCCTGAAGAACGGGTTTTTACCAATCGTGATTGAGCCGTCCGCCCACACATGGCTGCTCGACCATCCGGGCGAAAACGTGACCATTGATTTGGAGGCTTGCGAAGTACGCCTGCCTAAGAATGGGGGCACATATCCGTTCAAAATTGATCCATTTTCAAGATATTGCTTGCTTCAAGGCAAAGACGAATTGGATTATTTATTGAGCCAGGACAATGAGATTACAGCATATGAGGCACGGCATGTTTGAATTTTCTTTGACAAAAAACTTATCTTGTCATCCCGGACAAGCCGCAATGCGGCGCAGAGCCGGGATCTCAGCGTTTGTTTCTAGTACGAGGTCCCGGGTGACCCGTAGGGAATGCCTCTTGTGCAAGCCCGGGATGACAAAAATTGGCATTTGGGAATTGTATTCATGAATATAAATTTCACATACCTGCCTGGTGACGGCATTGGCCCTGAGGTTGGTTTGGCGGCTTTGGTCGTACTGAACGCCGCCGCTAACGCATTTGGGCATACGCTGGAAATTGAAGAGAGCCTTATTGGTGGTGCCGCTATTGACGAACGCGGTACGCCTTTGCCGGACGAAACTTTGGCTTCGGCCAAGCGCACAGGTGCGATTTTGCTCGGTGCGGTTGGCGGGCCACGGTGGGATCATCTTAAAGGCTCTAACAGGCCGGAGCTTGGCGGGCTCTTAATCTTGCGCAAAAAGCTTGAGCTATTCGCTAATGTGCGGCCAGCCAAACCCTTTGCCAGCTTAATCGCAAGCTCCCCCTTAAAGTCTGAATATCTGAAAGGGGTAGATTTCGTTGTCGTCCGCGAACTAACGGGCGGGATTTATTTCGGCGATAAAGGCCGGGATAATTTGGGGGCATATGATGAGTGTCGCTATAGTGAGATGGAAATAGAGCGCATTACGCGGCGCGCCTTTGACCTTGCCAAAACGCGGCGCGGCAAGGTGACCTCGGTGGATAAATCCAATGTGCTGGAGACCTCACGCCTGTGGCGCGAAGTGGTGATAAATGTGGCCAAAGATTATCCAGATATTGAACTGGAACACACTCTTGTGGACGCTATGGCTATGCATATGTTGTCGCGCGGCCAGGACTTCGATGTCATCCTCACCGAAAACATGTTCGGCGATATTCTCACCGATGAAGCCTCAATGTTGTGCGGCTCTATGGGCGTCATTCCCTCGGCCAGTTTGGGCGCAGGCACGACGGGCATGTACGAACCCATACACGGCAGCGCCCCGGATATTGCCGGGCAAGGCAAGGCCAATCCCATCGCCATGATATTGTCTGGCGCATGGATGCTGCGCACCAGTTTTGGGCTAGAAGCCGAAGCAAATGCCATAGATGCCGCTGTCGAAGCGGCGCTTGAGGCCGGACAGGTAACGGGGGATCTTGGCGGTTCCCTATCAACGCAAGATGTAGGAGAGTGGGTCGCGCAAAATGTCAGTGCCTAGTCTGGATAATATCGCCAATAGGGTTGATAAAGCCATGGTTTATCCTTTGGCCAAACGCACGCATTTGCAAGACATTGGTGAGGGAATTTGGCTCAAGCGCGAAGACCAGCAAGATGTGTTTTCGTTTAAAATCAGAGGCGCCGCCAACCGGATATTTAAGCTCTCTAGCGCGGAAAAACTGCGCGGCGTGGTTTGCGCCAGTGCCGGCAATCATGCCCAAGGTGTAGCCTTAGCGGCCAGTGATGCCGGAATAAAGTCCACGATTTTCATGCCTGTCACAACACCGGATATTAAAACGCAAGCCGTCCGCGCACTGGGCGGGCAAATCCGCCTGGTTGGGGATAATTATGATGCGGCTTACGCCGCCGCGAAAGCCTTTGCTGCCAAAACCGGAGCCGTATTTATCCACGCCTTTGACGACGCGGATGTTATTGCCGGGCAAGGCAGTGTGGCCAAGGAAATCTTGGCGCAAATCCCAAACCCTGCCGCGATTTATATCGGGGTCGGCGGCGGTGGGTTACTGGCTGGCATGGGGGCGTATTTACGCGTCCATAGCCCGCAGACAAAAATCATCGCAGTGGAACCCGAAGGCGCGGCGACCTTAAAAACATCTCTTAAAGCTGGTGAACCAACCAGTTTGGACACAGTGGACGGCTTTGCCGACGGGGTCGCGGTTAAGCGTATCGGAGATACAACATTCGCCCTGGCGCAACAAATTGCGCCCAAAAATGTCTTGGTCAGTAGTGACGAAATTTGCGCCGCCGTAAAAATTATTTTTGAGAAAACCCGTACAATTGTTGAACCCGCAGGGGCTTTGGCTCTGGCGGGACTATTGAAAGATACAAATAGGCTGGACGGACAATCCATCGCCATTGTTTCGGGTGCCAATGTCAATTTTGACCGCATTGGTCATATGGTGGAACGGGCAGAATTGGGCGCGGGCGGGGAAATATTGTTCAGCGCCACCCTGCCCGAAAGACCGGGTTCGTTCCTAAAGTTTTGCGAAGCCCTTGGCGATCATGCGGTCAGTGAATTTAATTACCGCTATGCCGATAAAGCCACAGCCAATGTTCTGGTTGGCATTAAAATCAAGACACCAGAACAAGGCGCGCTGGTCATGGATAATATCCGCGCGGCGGGTATGGAGGTGAAGGATTTATCCCATAACCGCCTCGCCAAAGAGCATTTACGCCATATGGTCGGCGGTGTCACATCGGCGCGCACGCCTGAACATATTTATAGTTTCGAGTTCCCGGAACGTCCCGGTGCCTTGCGGGATTTCCTCATCGGGCTGGACGGACGTTGGAATATATCTTTGTTTCATTACCGCAATCACGGCGCATCGAGCGGGCAGGTTTTGTGCGGCTTCCAGACCCCAAATAATGATGAAAGCGAGCTCCTCACTAGCCTGCAAAATACCGGCTTTACCCTGCGCAATGAGACCAATAACCCCGCCTACCAAATGTTTTTGAAAGCCTAAAATGACCGACACCATGCTAAAATTTATATCCATAGGCGCAGAGATGCCGGTCAAACGGAGCGCCAAAGTTCGCGCTGAAGACTTCGGAGAAATTTATGCCGATTTTATCCGCGAGAAAGCCACCGCGCAATCTTCGCGTTGCTCCCAGTGCGGTGTACCGTTTTGCCAATCGGGCTGTCCTTTGCAAAACAATATACCTGACTGGCTTTACTTAAGCGCGGAAGGGCGGTTAGAGGAAGCCTATCAACTGTCCGCCCAGACCAATTCCATGCCAGAGATTTGCGGGCGCATCTGCCCCCAAGACCGTCTGTGCGAAGGTGCCTGCGTCATCGAAAAATCCGGTCACGGCGCGGTCACTATTGGCGCTATTGAGAAAACCCTAACCGACAATGCTTGGGAAAATGGTTGGGTTGCGCCGATTAAACCAAGCCGCGAGCGCACCCTTTCCGTCGGCATTATTGGTGCGGGACCCGCTGGCCTAGCCGCCGCCGAAGCCCTGCGCACACAAGGCTGGCAAGTGCGTATTTATGATCGGCATGACCGGGCAGGCGGCTTGCTTATATATGGTATTCCCAATTTCAAACTGGATAAAAAAATCGTGCAAAGGCGCATAAAACACCTCATGGACGGGGGTGTGGAATTTGTCTTGGGCACCAATATCGGCACGGATATAAGCTTTGCTGATTTGCGCAAAAAACATGCGGCCATATTGGTGGCGACGGGTGTCTATAAATCGCGTGCCCTGCAAGTACCGGGCTGTGGGGCAGACGGCGTAATAGAAGCTCTGCCATACCTCACCAATTCCAACCGTTTGGGGCTTGGTGATAAAGTCAAAATGGACACTGCCAAAGACAAACATGTGGTGGTCATTGGCGGTGGGGATACAGCTATGGATTGTGTGCGCACCGCCGTGCGCCAACAAGCTAAATCCGTCACCTGTCTTTATCGCCGTGACCAAGCCAATATGCCTGGCAGTGCGCGCGAAACCAAAAACGCCATGGATGAAGGTGTCAAATTTGAGTGGCTAGCAGCCCCGCAATCCATACACGATACCCAAGGGCAAGTCTCCATGGTGCGTGCCGTGCGTATGCGCCTAGGGCTACCTGATCAATCAGGCCGCCAAACCGTGACCCCAATTAAAGGTTCTGAGTTCGTTGTGAAAGCCGATATGGTCATCCAAGCCCTTGGTTTCACCCCCGAAGACATGCACGAGATAAGTCCAGATTTCAAACTTACGGATTGGGGCACACTAAAAGCCCATCCGACAAAATTTGAAACCAATGTCAAGGGCGTCTATGCGGCGGGCGATATTGTGCGCGGGGCGAGCCTAGTGGTGTGGGCCATACGCGAAGGCCGGGACGCGGCGGCGGCCATACACCACTATTTGGAAAATAAACTTCTCGAAACAGCGGCGGAGTAAAACACATGCAAAATTGGGCAAAAATATACGAACAAAACCGCGAGCGTCTTATTGGTGCACATGCTTATAATCCTGCTGATGAACATGATGCCTGCGGGGTTGGTTTAGTGGCCAGTATTGACGGTCAGCCAAGACGCGAAATTGTTGATCTGGCGATTAAATCCCTCAAGAATGTCTGGCACAGAGGCGCGGTAGATGCGGACGGTAAAACCGGAGACGGGGCCGGGATAATGATCGACATTCCCCAAGAGTTTTTCAGACGTCAAGTGGCGCGCACGGGTCATAAAGCCAAGAAAGCCATTGTAGCCGTCGGGATGATATTCTTGCCGCGCACTGACTTCTCTGCCCAAGACCAAGCCCGCACTATCGTCGAATCAGAATTATTACGCGCCGGGTGTTATATCTATGGCTGGCGGCAAGTGCCTATAGATGTCAGTATTATCGGCGACAAAGCTGCCGCCACCCGTCCAGCCATTGAACAAGTTATGTTCCGCCCACCAAAATCTTGGGACGCCACCAAATTAGAGCGCGAGCTTTATATTGTTCGCCGCCGCATTGAGAAACGCGCCATCTCTGCCGCCCTGCCTGGCTTTTATGTGTGCTCCCTCTCTGGTCGCGTCATTACCTATAAAGGCATGTTTTTGGCCGAGCAAATTGATGTGTTTTATCCAGACCTCCAACACGAATTGTTCACATCCCGCGCCGCTTTATTTCATCAGCGCTATTCCACCAATACCTTCCCCCAATGGTGGCTTGCCCACCCTTATCGCATGATTGCCCATAACGGCGAGATTAACACGGTACGCGCCAACACCAATTTCATGAAGAGCCACGAGATAAAAATGGCATCCTCCGCCTTTGGAACCAGGGCTGAAGATGTCAAACCCGTTATTCAAAAAGGCTCCTCTGATTCGGCGGCACTGGATGCTGTGTTTGAGCTTTTGGTGCGGGCGGGTCGCACAGTACCACTGGCCAAGACTTTGCTGGTGCCCGAAGCCTATTCCAAGCGTACAGAGTTAATGCCAGATAATTGGCGAGCATTTTATGAATATTGTAATGCCGTTATGGAACCATGGGACGGGCCTGCTGCC
>JALSHM010000037.1 GCA_026982235.1 Robiginitomaculum sp.
AGACTAAAGTTAGTCCCCCCACCCGCAACGCCAACGCTTGCGTGGCGTGTCGCCTCCGCGACCTCTTGGGAGTACCCTTGCGGTGCTACGCTCCGGCACTCATTCGCATCACGGGGCATTTGCCCCGCTTTGGCTCAAACCCATGAAAAATAGGGGAGGGCAGAGAGAGAATTGGTCTTATAATTTTGTAGATAATGTGATAAAGTTGGTAAATATAACGGCTTATCGGCTTTATAATCCGGAGGGCCGTGGGCATGTCTTCACCCTCGCTGGGGCTTAAGATGTTAAGATCTTTTTTATCGGATATAACTTTTACCGATTACATCAATTCTTGAGAGCAAAGCCTCAGCCATTCGCTTGGTTTCTTCAAGGGCGGTATAGGGTGGGGCTGTTATATTGCCCGCAAATGGGACGACATTGCATCTTTGCTTCAGGCTTTCATATAATGTCGCAAATTTCCCGGGATTGCCTGCCATGGGTAGGGTGAAAACTGGCTTGCCTGTGGCGCAAGCTTCGGTCAGCATATTGGTGCTATCCTCGGTGACGAGGATTATATCTGCGGCGCCTAGGAATGCAAAATAGGGGTTTTTGCCTTTATCATCCCATATCCAATTATTCTTGGCCCAAACCCGTTTACGGTCTGCCGTGATTTTTCGGTAATCTGCTATTGCCCATTCCGGTGTGCGGCGCGAAGTGGTCAGCAGTATCGACATGCCCTGTTCGGCCAAAGCGCAAATCGCTTGCATGTGTTTTTGGTGGATGTCACGAGTGAGCTGATGGGATTTTGATGTGCCGCCAATGAGGACAGTGATGCGCGGGCTAGGGAGTTTTGCCAATTGGCGGGAGAAAATTTGAACTTCGCGGTCTAAGCGCTCGGGAGTAATTCGGTTTGGCGAGCCAATCATGGTTTCTATATTTGCGCCTGATAGGCCATCATGAGCTGGCGCTATCACCAAATCGAAATGCTTGGAATTGATACGCGGGTCTTGGATATAGACCGTGAAAATATCTGTACCATGCTTTTTCTTTAACGCTAGTAAAGGCGCTATAGCTTGGCGACCACATCCGATTGCGAGTTTGGGTGCATCTAAAATGTCGTAATTTCTGGGTGCGGGTTTCAATGCAAATTGTAAGAGTGGAGGGAGGGTTTTGAAAACCTTGTTCGCCGTGACCACATGCCTAGTTATTTTGGTTTTCCGCAAATGTGCAATCGCCTCAGCCAATCCCAAAGCCTGATTTTCAATACCGCGCCGGCCATCTGAAATTACAAGGCATGTGAGCGGCTTTTCCATCATATGTAGGCAATGTCCAAGATTTCGTAGGATTTGGCACCGCCCGGCGCCTGGACTTCTATAACATCACCGACTTCTTTGGAAATCAGTGCCCGGGCAATAGGCGCCGTGATAGAGATTTTTTTATCCTTGATGCTAGCTTCGTCCTCACCAACAATTTGATAAGTGCTTTCTTCGTCCGTGTCTTCGTTGACGATTGTAACCGTCGCACCGAATTTCACAGTATCGCCGCTAAGCTTAGTTGCGTCGATGACCATGGCAAGGGTCAATTTACTTTCCAGTTCTTGGATGCGGCCCTCAACAAAGCCCTGTTTTTCTTTGGCCGCATGATATTCGGCGTTTTCTTTCAAGTCCCCATGCTCACGTGCGACCGCAATGGCGTTGATGATATAGGGGCGCTCAACCGTCTTTAATTCTTTCAGTTCAGCTTCCAAAGCCGCATGGCCGGGAACTGTCATTGGGTATTTTTTCATTGTCTTCTCTTCTAAAATCAATGGAGAGCCTAGCGGCCAAACCTTAGCTAGATGTTAACTAGGGATAGACCCTAGAATCTTCGCAAGCGGCGGGTATATAGGTGAGTAGGCCGCATTTGCAAGGGGCATTATACTTTCCCTTCGCCTGTTTTTCCTTCTTCCCTCCGTTTTTCACGGAGGTAAGAAAATTATCTATAATCCTGTAAACTCATGACGTCATAATCCTCTTTGGATAGAGCGGTTAGGGCTGCAACTGCGGCGCTTGCGCCGGCGGCTGTGGTGAAATAAGGAATGCTAGCCATGAGGGCTGCACGGCGCAGGGACGCGCTGTCCTTTAAGGCTTGTTTGCCCCACGTGGTGTTGAACACCAAGGCGATTTGCCCGTTCTTCATCGAGTCGACAATATGTGGCCGACCTTCGGAGACTTTTTTCACGCGCGCCACATCCAAGCCAGCATTTTGCAAGAATTTCGCTGTGCCGCCAGTGGCAACCAAATTAAATCCGCGTGCGAGCAATTGCTTCGCCAGTGGCACCATCATTTGTTTGTCGCGATCTTTTACCGAGATAAATACTGTGCCTGTGGATGGCAGAACCACGCCTGCGCCCAATTGGCTTTTGGCAAAGGCCATGCCGAAATTATCGGCCATACCCATAACTTCGCCAGTTGAACGCATTTCAGGCCCAAGCGTTGGGTCGACACCAGGGAAGCGGGCGAAGGGGAAGACCGCTTCTTTGACTGCAATTTGGCCTTTGTCAATTTTGGTGAGGTCAAACTCGGATAATTTATGCCTGGCCATGACTTTGGCGGCAATATTGGCCACGGCAACACCCGTGGCTTTGGCGACGAACGGCACTGTTCGCGAAGCGCGCGGATTAACTTCGATCAAATATATATCGTCGTCTTTGACCGCGTATTGCACATTCATCAGGCCGACAACCCCCAGTTCTAGGGCAAGCAATTTTGTCTGGCGTTCAAGTTCCTGGACGGTTTGTTTGCTAAGGGAATAAGGCGGCAAGGAACAGGCGCTATCGCCAGAATGGACGCCAGCTTCTTCAATATGTTCCATCACGGCAGCCACGAAAACCTCTTCGCCGTCGCAAATAGCATCTACATCAACCTCGATAGCGTCGCGTAAATATTGATCAATGAGCAATGGTGATTTGCCAGAGACTTTCACAGCTTCGGCTACATAACGGCGCAAATCGGATTCGTTCTCGACGATTTCCATAGCCCGACCCCCTAGAACAAATGACGGGCGTAGCACAACTGGATAGCCGACAGTTTCTGCACTTGCCGCCGCTTCATCGTCTGTGCGGGCGATAGCATTGGCAGGCTGTAGCAGATTTAGCTTTTCCAAAAGCGCCTTAAACCGCTCCCGGTCTTCGGCCAGGTCGATAGCATCGCGCTTTGTTCCGAGCAACGGAATGCCGTTTTCTGCGAGGGCTTCGGCCAGCTTGAGCGGAGTTTGGCCACCATATTGCACGATAACGCCAAGCAATTCGCCGTCCTCGCATTCTTTGAAAATCAACTCTAACACATCTTCTTCG
The DNA here is from genome assembly GCA_026982235.1 of Robiginitomaculum sp. Classification (GTDB taxonomy): domain Bacteria; phylum Pseudomonadota; class Alphaproteobacteria; order Caulobacterales; family Maricaulaceae; genus Robiginitomaculum_A. Next base: position 3,314 of record JALSHM010000037.1, read on the forward strand.
GTTAGGGGTTCAAAATACAGGCGGTCTGAGGTATCGTAATCGGTGGACACCGTCTCCGGATTACAATTGACCATAATGCTTTCAATATTGATTTCTTCCAAGGCAAAGGCAGCGTGGCAACAGCAATAATCAAACTCGATCCCTTGGCCAATTCTGTTTGGCCCACCGCCTAGAATAATAACTTTCTTGCGTCCTGACGGGCGGCTCTCGCATTCGGCTATACCGCCAAATGAAGCATGTTCATAGGTCGAATACATATAGGGGGTTTTGGCAGCAAATTCTGCCGCGCAGGTGTCGACACGCTTGTAGACCGGGCGTACGCTAAGAGCATGTCGATGGGCGCGCACTTGGTGTTCCGTTTTGCCCGACAATAATGCCAAGCGCATATCGGAAAATCCGTCCATTTTCAGGGATAGCATCTCTGCTTCCGTGTTTGGCAAACCATCAGTTTTTATGCGGTTTTCTGCCTCGACCAGTTCGCTAATTTGCCGTAAGAACCATTTGTCAATAGAGGTAATCTCGTATAGTGTATCGACGGAAAAACCCTCACGAAATGCTTGGGCGACTATGCGCAATCTGTCCGGTGTTTGGCGCGCCAATGCCGCCCGCATGACTGTGTCTATATTGTCCGCAGATGTGTCCAGAACAATCTCATCTAGTCCCGTAATGTCAGTTTCTTGGGAGCGCAGAGCTTTTTGGAAGCTTTCTTTAAACGAGCGTCCGATAGACATAACTTCGCCGACCGATTTCATGGCGGTTGACAGTAAAGGCTCTGCACCCGGAAATTTCTCAAAGGCAAAGCGCGGGATTTTGGTGACGATATAATCGAGTGTTGGTTCAAATGCGGCGGGCGTGGCGCCTGTAATATCGTTGTCCAGCTCGTCCAGCGTATATCCGACCGCCAATTTTGCGGCAATTTTGGCGATAGGAAAACCCGTAGCCTTGGATGCCAGTGCGGACGACCGTGATACACGCGGGTTCATTTCAATGACGACCATGCGTCCGTCTTTTGGGTTGACCGCAAATTGCACATTCGAGCCGCCAGTCTCGACACCGATTTCCCGCAATACCGCAATGGAAGCATCTCGCATCATTTGGTACTCTTTGTCGGTTAAGGTCAGGGCAGGGGCGACGGTAATACTGTCCCCCGTATGCACGCCCATAGGGTCGATGTTTTCAATAGAGCAAATGATAATGCAATTATCCGCCTTGTCGCGGACGACCTCCATCTCAAACTCTTTCCAGCCCAGCAGGCTCTCGTCGATAAGGACTTGATTTGTTGGCGATGCGGTCAGGCCCGAACGTACGAAATGCTCGAACTCCTCAATATTATAGGCAACCCCGCCGCCTGTACCACCAAGAGTAAAGGCTGGGCGAATAATTGCAGGTAGTCCGGTTTCGTTCAAAAAGCGTACTGCTTCGGCTACGCCGGCATTAACATCACCATTAGGGGCAGTAACGATAGTGGCGCGGGGGTTCTCAAGGCCAATCCGCTCCATGGCGCGGCGAAACCGTTCACGGTTTTCGGCCTTATCAATACTGTCCGCCTTAGCGCCAATCATCTCGACGCCGTATTTTTCCAAAACGCCCATTTCTTCAAGCTTAAGCGCCGTATTGAGCGCCGTCTGTCCGCCCATAGTTGGTAAAAGCGCATCAGGACGTTCGCGTTTGATGATTTTCTCAACAATTTCCGGGGTAATTGGCTCGATATAGGTGGCGTCGGCCATACCTGGATCGGTCATGATTGTTGCCGGATTGGAGTTAACCAAAATGACTTTATAACCCTCGTCGCGCAGGGCTTTACAGGCCTGCACGCCAGAATAATCAAATTCACAAGCTTGGCCAATAATAATCGGCCCAGCTCCAATAATCAGGATAGATTGAATGTCGGTACGTTTTCCCATAACAAAAAGAATCTGCCTTTCGCACAAAATTTCGTATGTTTAATGCGAGACCGACAAAGGTGCAAGCTTTTGTGTAAGTGTTTGTTGATTTTTCATTGTGTTTGCGGCGGGCATCCCTATAGAATGGCGCAAAGCTACGTTAAGGCGCTTTGCGGATGGCACAAGGACTGTATGAAAATTTTATTGGTGACAGACGCTTGGAAGCCGCAGATGAACGGGGTGGTGCGGACTTTACTTAAAACAGTCGACGAATGCCGTAAGGCCGGGCATATAGTTGAGGTGATTGCGCCGTCTGATGGCTTCATGACGTTTCCGCTCCCAACCTATCCGGATATAAAGCTCGCCTTATTTGCCAAGCGCGAGGTTGAGCGGCGGCTAGTTATGTTCGGACCCGATGCTGTACATATTGCCACCGAAGGCCCGCTTGGTTGGGCGGCGCGGGCGCTGTGCCTGAAATGGGGCATGCCGTTCACCACATCTTATCACACCAAATTCCCCGAATATGTTCAGGCACGGTTTCCCTTTATCCCTCGATTCATCTTGACAAATCTGGCCTATATATTTGTCCGTTCGTTTCACAATAGTTGCGGGCGGATTATGGTCACGACACCGTCTATGGCGGCATTTTTAAAGGATAAAGGCTTTGAAAATTTGGCTGTTTGGGCGCGAGGTGTTGATTTAACCCAATT
>JALSHM010000038.1 GCA_026982235.1 Robiginitomaculum sp.
AGGGATATTGTCCGCATCATGGGAACCATAAATAAAGAACCGCCCAGCCTCGACGGGAGGTAATCCGGCTTGGGATTTAGACGTCCAATCTTCGTCAGGGAGTTGGGAAATAGAATACTCAAGCCCGCTCAGGTCTAACTGCGCCGCACACGCCCGTGCCTCGGCTTCGCTCGCAAACAAAGCCTGCACAAACATCCGCCTCGGCCCGTCTTCAAACACAGAAACCGCCAAAGCCTGCATCGGCGTTTCAAAACCAAGTTGGTCAGAGAGGTCGAATATCACGGCTTCAGACCCACGAATAAATAAAGCGAATGGGGGTTGGTTTTTCATAACGCGTCTATATAGGCACGCGCAGACTTTGCCAATGCCTTTAGCGAATTGAATAGGTCAGATATTATCCTCAAACCCGCTCCACAAATCCGTCTAACACTTTTTTATTGCCCGCCTTTTCAAACGACACATCCAATTTATTGCCGACCGCGCTGGTGATGTGTCCGTATCCGAATTTTTGGTGGAAGATGCGCTCACCGACTTGGAAACTATCGCCTTTGTCGCGGCTTGGTTTTCGGACTGCGGTGCCTTCTATGGTTTTATTTTTTTGAAACCTTTGCCAACCAGGGGAACGAGGTTTGGTATAGCCCGCATCAAAACTGTCGGCGAAGCTTTCGGAGACGCCCGTATAACCGCCTGCCGGATTATGCCCAGCGCCAAAATATCCGGTGTCGGATTTGACCTCTACATGTTCTGGGGGTAGCTCGTCGATAAAGCGCGACGGAATACTGGCTTGCCATTGGCCGTAAATTTGGCGGTTGGCGGTGAAATATATTTCTGCCCGTTCGCGCGCACGAGTGATACCCACATAGGCAAGGCGGCGTTCCTCCTCCAGTCCCGCCATACCGCTTTCATCCAAAGATTTTTGCGATGGGAATGAACCCTCTTCCCAGCCCGGTAAAAACACCAAAGGAAATTCGAGTCCCTTGGCACCGTGCAAAGTCATCAGGCTGATTTTATCATCATCCGCCCCGCCAGTTTCCATATCCAGCACCAGGCTCACATGATCCATATAGCCTTCCAGCGTATCAAATTCGCCCATGGCCTGTATAAGTTCTTTGAGGTTATCCAGCCGCCCGTCTGCTTTGGGATCAGAATCGTTTTTCCACATGGCGGTATAGCCACTCTCATCCAGGATTTTTTCGGCCAATTCCGTGTGCCGTAAATCCGCCATGGCCGCCCGCCAACGGTCAATATCGAGGAGAAATGCCCGCAGAGCCGTACGAGCTTTGCCGCGTATTTCATCGGTTTTGACAATTTGCCTTGTGGCGGCTTCCAGAGACACGCCCATTGCCCGCGCCGCCAATTGTAGCTTTTGAATGGTCACCGCACCAATGCCGCGTTTGGGTGTATTGACGATACGCTCAAACGCGAGGTCATCTGTGTCAGACCGCACTGTGCGTAAATAAGCATGGGCATCGCGGATTTCGAGGCGCTCGAAAAACCGAGGGCCACCAATGACGCGGTACGGCAGTCCAAGCGCGATAAAGCGTTCCTCAAAGCTGCGCATTTGCCTTGACGCCCGCACCAACACGGCCACATCATTATAGAGCCGCCCGCCGCTAAACCAGTTTTCAATCTCGGCGGAAATCAAACGCGCTTCGGCGTCCCCGTCCCAGACGCCAGAGACCACCACCTTTTCCCCGCCTATTTCATCTGTCCACAAAGTCTTACCAAGGCGGTCTTTGTTAGCGGTAATCAGGCCAGATGCAGCCCCCAAAATATGCTCGGTCGAGCGGTAATTGCGCTCCAGTCGCACCACTTTGGCACCCGGGAAATCTTTCTCGAAGCGCAAAATATTATCAACCTCCGCCCCGCGCCAGCCATAAATTGACTGGTCGTCATCCCCAACCACGCACAGATTTTGCTGGGCTTTGTCCGCGCGCTGGGCAAGAAACCGCAGCCAAAGATATTGCCCGACATTGGTATCTTGATACTCGTCCACCAAAATATATTTGAATTTGTTTTGATACTTGGCCAGCACGTCAGGGTAAGTTTGAAAAATAGTCAGATTGTGTAACAGCAAATCACCAAAATCACAGGCGTTCAAAGTTTTCAAGCGGCTTTGATATATCCTGTATAATTTAGCCCCCCGCCCTTCTGCAAAACCGTAGCCATCGCCTGCGGATAATTTCTCGGGCGTTTTGCCTTTATTTTTCCAACCATCGATTAAATGCCCCAAATGGCGCGGCGTCCAGCGCTTTTCATCAATGCCTTCGGCTTTCAGGATTTGTTTGAGCAGCCTTAATTGATCGTCCGTATCCAAAATTGTAAAGCTGGATTTAAGCCCGACCAGCTCGGCGTGAATACGCAAAATTTTGGCCGCCACCGCATGAAATGTCCCAAGCCATGGCAGGCCTTCGACCTCTGCCCCGATCAATTCCCCGACCCGCTCGCGCATTTCCCGCGCCGCTTTATTGGTAAAGGTGACGCATAAAATCTGCGATGGATAAGCTTTGCCCTGCGCCAAGATATGGGCGAAGCGTGTGGTCAAAACCCGTGTCTTGCCCGTGCCCGCCCCGGCCAAGACCAAGAGCGGTCCATCAATGGTTTCCACCGCCTGGCGCTGTTCAGGGTTCAGTCCGTCCAAATAGGCCGCACTACGCACCTTATGCACACCCGCCATTGCGCGCTCGGAAATAGGTCTAGAATCAAATTCAGTCATGTCCAGAACATATGGCAAACAAATTTGCGGGTAAACCGTTTATGTGGGTGGAGCAGTCTCTATAAATGACTTGCGTTGTTCAAAGCTTTCAAACCATTCGGCCAGCTTTGGCATATGGTCGCGCCACTGCATATCGGCGGCGCGAAAATCTACATAGCCAAGGGCGCAGGCTATGGCCAGATTACCAAATTCCCACGGCTCGCCAAGTTCATCGACAATGGTTTCCAGATGTTGCAAAGCACGAACAGTGGCGTTTTCTTGGCGCATAGCCCAGAAATCCCACCATTGTTCTTGGGGACGTATCCGTTCCATGCGAAAGGTCAGCACAGCATCAATCATGCCGTCCCCGAGCGCGTGCAAAGTCTTCTGCCGCCATGCTGTTTCGCCATTAGGCAACCACGGCTTGTCCAAACTATCCAGATATTCACAAATCACCGGACTGTCATAAATAGCGCTGTCACCAACCAGCAAAGCCGGCACCTTGCCCAGCGGATTAGCGCTGTGCAAAACGGCATCATCATCAAAGGGCACCGTCGCTATTTCTTCAACGTCCAATCCCTTTTCATGGATAAGAATACGGACTTTGCGCGCATAGGGTGATGTGGGGGAATATATGAGTTTCATTTTATTTGTTCCTGAAATTGTAGGGTGGATTAGCGATAGCGCAATCCAATGGTGGATTACGCGCAAGAGGCGCTAATCCACCCTACAAGTTATCAATTATCACGCGCCCGCGTCTGCCACCTCCACCGGGACAATGGTCACGCTTTCCCCACAGCCACACGCATCGGTCTGGTTTGGATTTTTGAACACGAATTTTGAGTGTAGGACTTCGGTCTCATAGTCGACGACTGAACCGAGCAAGAACAGAACCGCTTTGGCATCAACGACGATTTTAACGCCGTTGTCTTCGACCACTTCGTCAAATTTTTCAATCTCGTCCACATATTCCATCAAATATTCCATGCCCGCACAGCCGCCGTTTTTGACGCCGACGCGCAGATAACCTTGGCCTTTTTCAGCTAATATCTCTTTGACCCGCGCCGCCGCCGCGTCCGTCAAAGTCACGAGTTTTGGTATTTGTCTTTTTTTAATATCTGCCATAATTTCCTCAAAAAATATTTTTTATACGATGCTATAAAGTCGAAGATACGCGTTTAATTTCTCAATCCCATCCCCTCACCTTGTTCCTCTCCCTATGGGAGAGGAGACGTTGGCGCGACTATCATTACATTTTCGAATAACCGGTGTAGGTTCGGAAAACCTAGCCTCTCCCATGGGAAGAGGTGCGCGACAGCGTGGTGAGGGGATGGGATGTTAGTAATCTGCAACATATTTCCTCTAAAACATATTCAATTCAAGCCGGGCTTCGTCGCTCATCAAGTCTGGAGTCCAGGGTGGATCGAACACCATGTTCACCTCGACCTTGCGCACACCGTCTATCATGATGCAAGCATCATGCACCCAAATAGGCATTTCGCCAGCTACCGGGCAACCCGGCGCGGTGAGGGTCATATCAACTTTTAGTGTCCAGTCGTCCTCAAGCTCAACTCTATAAATCAAGCCAAGCTCGTAAATGTCCACCGGAATTTCCGGGTCGTAGACGGTTTTGATCTGGGAGATAACCTCCGCCGTTACCCGCTCGATGTCTTTGTCGGTGGGCTTATCCACAGGTGCGGCGGGCGCCACATCAATCACGTCGCGCTCTGCTGGCGGTTCTATGTCTGTTTTCATGTCTTCTGTCATGGTCTTACCTATATAGTGTGGTTCTTAGGATAAAAAAGTGCGCGCCTTGTCAACGGCTGCAATAAGGCGGTCAACCTCGTCTTCTGTATTGTAAATGGCGAAGCTGGCGCGGGCGGTGGAATGAATGCCAAAACTCTCCATCAAGGGTTGGGTGCAATGCATACCGGCGCGAATAGCCACGCCGTATTTGTCCAAAATTTGCGCAATGTCATGGGCGTGGGCACCTTCAAGGGTAAAGGACAATACCGCGCCTTTATTGGGTGCGTCGCCAATAAGCCGAAACGCATTGACCTGTTCAAGCCCCGCCAAGGCGCGTTTATAAAGTTTCATCTCGTGGGCTTCTATTTCGGCGCGGTCAAACCCAGATAGCCAATCTATGGCTGCGCCCAGTCCGATGGCTTCGATAATCGGCGGTGTGCCCGCTTCGAATTTATGGGGAATGTCAGCATAGGTGATACTGTTTTCGAACACATCTGCAATCATCTCACCGCCGCCGTTAAAGGGTTGCAAGCGCTCCAACATTTCGCGCTTTCCGTACAGTGCGCCAATACCTGTTGGACCATAAAGCTTATGACCCGTCATGGCATAAAAATCAGCATCAATATCCAAAACGTCCACAGGCATATGTACCGCCGCTTGGGTGCCGTCGACAACAAAGATACAGCCATGGTTATGGGCAATTTTTCCCATATCACGCACAGGGTTTATGGTGCCCGTGACATTGGACATATGTACGACAGAGACAATTTTTGTCCGCGATGTAAACAGGTTTTTGTAAGCATCCAAATCCAGCGTGCCGTCCGCAAGTACGGGCACCCATTTAATCACCGCCCCAAAGCGTTCACGCAAGAAATGCCACGGCACAATATTGGAATGATGTTCCATCTTGGTGATAATGATTTCGTCGCCGGGTTCAATTTCGCCCATCAAACCATAAGCCACCATGTTGAGGGCTTCGGTAGCACCTTTGGTAAAGATGATTTCACCCGCCTCGGCAGCGCCTAAAAATGTCGCAACCTTGCCCCGTGCGGCTTCAAAACTTTCCGTGGTTTCATTGGCCATAGTATGCAAGCCCCGATGCACATTGGCATAGCTATGCTCCATTTGGCCTTGCATGGCTTGCATAACGGCTTCGGGCTTTTGCGCACTGGCCGCATTATCCAAATAGGCCAGCGGCTTAGCGTTTATTTGGCGGCTCAATATGGGAAATTCCGCGCGAATTTTTTGCACATTGAGGGTCATGAGTTCTCTTCCAGCCATTCGGTGATGCGGGACATGAAATCAGAATTATCCACCATATTGTCAAAGCTTTGCGCCACAAAGGCTTGGGTGAGGAGCGCCCGCGCTTGCTTGGCCGGAATACCCCTTTGGCGCATATAAAACAGCGCACTTTCGTCCAGCG
>JALSHM010000039.1 GCA_026982235.1 Robiginitomaculum sp.
TTCGTGGCGCGGATAACAATACGCTTGGCATCCACTTGCTCGACTATACCAGGACGTTTTGCAGTAACAATCGCACCACTATCTATGGCCACAACCGATTCCATACCCGTACCCACCAAAGGCGCTTCAGCCTTGAGAAGCGGTACAGCTTGGCGCATCATATTTGAGCCCATCAAAGCCCGGTTAGCATCATCATTTTCCAAGAACGGAATAAGCGAAGCCGCAACAGATACTAATTGCTTCGGAGACACATCCACCATGTCAACTTCATCGCGCTCAATCAAAGTCACATCACCATTGACCCGGCACGTAATCATATCGCCGACCAGCATGCTATTTTCGTCAACCTCTGCATTGGCCTGGGCAATCTTATAACGGGCTTCTTGCATGGCAGACAAATAAACCACTTCATCCGTCACCTTACCTTTGACGATTTTGCGGTACGGGCTTTCAATAAAGCCATATTTGTTAATCCGCGCATGGGTCGCCAGCGAGTTAATGAGGCCAATATTCGGCCCCTCTGGTGTCTCAATAGGACAGATACGACCATAATGGGTTGGATGCACATCGCGCACTTCAAAGCCAGCCCGTTCGCGGGTTAACCCGCCCGGTCCAAGGGCAGACAAACGACGCTTATGGGTAATCTCAGACAAAGGATTGGTCTGATCCATAAATTGTGATAGCTGGCTTGATCCAAAAAATTCGCGCACAACCGCAGCAGCAGGCTTAGCGTTAATCAAATCATGGGGCATGACGGTTTCAATATCAACCGAAGTCATACGCTCTTTAATGGCGCGCTCCATGCGTAGTAAACCAATACGATATTGGTTCTGCATCAACTCACCGACCGAACGCACCCGACGATTGCCAAGATTATCAATATCGTCAGTTTGACCAATGCCGTCTTTGAGTTTCACCAAAGTATCAATTACGGCCAAAATATCTTCTTTACGCAAAACACGCACATCGTCGGAACAATCCATGTCCATACGCAAATTCATCTTCACGCGACCTACCGTAGACAAATCGTAACGATCCGCTTCAAAAAACAAGCTTTGGAACAAAGCTTCCGCAGTTTCTGGCGTTGGCGGCTCGCCCGGGCGCATCACCCGATAAATATCAACCAAGGCACTGTCTTTGTCTTCGTTTTTATCCGCAGCCAATGTGTTGCGGATAAATGGCCCGATATTGACATGGTCAATATTGAGGACTGAAATTTCAGTGATACCAGCCTCGACCATAGCTTCGATAGCTTCGATGCTCAACTCGTCGGCAGCTTCGGCGTAAATTTCGCCAGTTTCTGTATTAACAATATCGGCAGCCGCATAACGCTCCGCTAATTCTTCGTCGCTAATCAGCAGATTTTTCAAACCACCTTCGGCCAATTTCTTGGCACCACGTGCCGTCAATTTACGCCCCTTAGGCGCAACAACATCACCGATTTTAGCATCGACCAAATCATAGGTTAACTTAGAACCCCGGTACATGTCTTTGTTAAATGGTAGCAACCAACCTTCTTTGGCTTTGTTGCGCTTGTAATCAATCGTATCATAAAATTCTTCGAGGATTTCCTCTTTGGTCATACCGAGCGCATAGAGAACTGTTGTCGCAGGCAATTTACGCTTGCGGTCAATCCGAACATGCAAAATGTCTTTGGCATCAAATTCAAAATCCATCCAAGACCCACGATAAGGTATAATCCGCGCAGAGTGCAGAACTTTACCAGATGAGTGCTTCTTGCCGCCGTCATGGTCAAAGAACACACCAGGCGATCTGTGCATTTGCGAGACAATCACCCGCTCCGTACCATTGACGATGAAAGTCCCTTTTTCAGTCATCAAAGGCATATCGCCCATATAAACTTCTTGCTCTTTAATGTCTTTGACAGATTTAGCGCCGGTAGAATCGTCCATATCAAACACAACAAGGCGCATTTTTACCTTGAGCGGCGCCGCATAGGTAATGTCGCGCTGTTGACATTCTTCTTCGTCAAATTTTGGTGGGTCAAATTGAAAAGACACATATTCCAATATAGCCCGTTCAGAAAAATCCCGAACCGGGAATACAGAACGAAATACACCATTCAAACCATCGTCTCCACGTTCGTCGAGAGGGACATCCATTTGCAAGAACTGATAATAAGAGCTTTTTTGCACTTCAATCAGGTTTGGCATACGGATAACTTCCGGAATCTTGCCAAAGCTTTTGCGAATACGTTTTTTGCCAGTAAATGTGAGCGACATCAAAGACACCTTTTTTTTATGTGAAACGTCAAAACGACGTGTCTAAATTCTTTCGGGCATTTTAGCTGTCCCGCACAGCACACCTAAAATCTGGTGCAAGATATCAGTATCCGGCGCACGCAAAAACGTGCGCCGGACGAAATTTTACTTAAGCTCGACGGTCGCGCCAGCTGCTTCCAGCTTGGCTTTAACGTCTTCTGCTTCATCCTTAGACACGCCCTCTTTGACAGCCTTAGGAGCAGCTTCAACCAAGTCTTTTGCATCTTTCAGACCAAGGCCTGTAATTGCACGGACTTCTTTAATCACAGCGATTTTCTTTTCACCGAATGATGTCATAACAACATCAAATTCGGTCTGCTCAGCAGCAGAGCCGCCAGCGTCGCCGCCACCAGCAGGGCCAGCAACTGCAACAGCAGCAGCGGCTTTGATGCCGTTTTCTTCAAGAATATCGTTTAGTTCTTTTGCTTCCATAATGGTCAAAGCCATCAGGTCTTTTGCAAGTTTAGCTACATCAGCCATTTTAGTTTCCTTTTAAGTTTCAGTTCGAATGTTACGAATACTGACTATTGTTAAATCCTAATCTTCCTTAAGCAGCGGCACGCTCTTCAATGACCGAAATTGCGCCAGCAAGCGCGCTCCCAGGTGCATTAAGACGTGAACCGATTTCAGAAGCTTGACCCAGCAACCTTGCAGCAGCCATGCCAATAAGTTCCTCGCGCGACGGCATTGATGACAATGTCACAACACCAGCGACATCAACGATGTCATCGCCCGCAATACCACCCAGAACATTGAAGAATTTATTGTCCTTGGCAAATTTCACGGTCACCTTTGCCGCACTGATCATATCTTCCGAGTAAGCAATTGCCACCGGACCTTTGAACAGGTCTGCCAGGCCTTCACCGGGCGTCCCTTTGAGTGCGATTTTAGCGAGACGGTTTTTAACAACTCTGATTGTTGCGTTCTCCTCGCGGAGCTGTGCGCGCAAATCAGTCAGTTCCGCAACTGTCATGCCTGAGTATTCAGCCATAACGACGGATCCAGAATCAGTGAAAATGCCTTCCAGCATTTTAACCTGTTCCTGCTTTTCTTTACGATCCATTGCGGTCTCCCTGTAAATGGCAAACCCCCCATGGGCTCGCCTTTCAAGTGCGCCAATTTTCGCCATATGACAAAAACCAGTGCGGTTGTCTGTCCCAGGGCTCGAACTATGGCCACCCCAAAATTGAGGGCGGCCAGAATTAGTTTTTGCTCTGTCTCACACCGGCTTTAATTAAGCAGCTACCTTAATAGAATAAAGCACCGCACCTGTGATCTCGGACAACGTAATCGCCATCAAATAATGGCCATTACAAACATCGGCAGGGGCAAGCCCCACCAAATTCTTTCTTAAGACGCTGTCGCTTCGGACACGTCAATTTTAACACCTGGCCCCATGGTGGAGCTTAAGGTAACCCTTTGCATATAAGTGCCTTTGGCACCTGTTGGCTTAGCCTTCATAATAGCGCTCAAAAACGCGCTTACATTTTCCGCCAGAGCCTGTTCAGAAAAACTGGCCTTGCCAACACCAGCATGGATAATGCCAGCTTTTTCAACCCGAAACTCGACCGCGCCACCCTTGGAATCGGCAACAGCCTTGGCAACATCCATAGTCACAGTGCCAACTTTAGGGTTTGGCATCATGCCCTTAGGCCCCAAAATTTGACCAAGGCGACCCACGAGCGGCATCATGTCCGGTGTGGCGATAACTTTATCAAAGTCCATCTGGCCGTCTTGCACCATTTTCATCAAATCTTCGGCACCGACAATGTCCGCACCAGCTTTTTTAGCTTCTTCGGCCTTGGCGTCTTTGGCAAATACGGCGACCCGCAAAGAGCGCCCCGTGCCATTTGGCAATTTACACACACCGCGCACCATTTGGTCAGCGTGGCGCGGATCAACACCCAAATTGATAGCAACCTCAATTGTTTCGTCAAACTTAGCCGTCGCATTAGATTTGACAACGCCCACCGCATCTTTAACGCTATGTTCCGCCTTACGGTCAACTTTAGCCAAAGCGGCTTTATATCTTTTTCCAGCCATGACCTACTCCTTCACCTCAAAGCCCATTGAACGGGCAGACCCTGCGATGATTTTACCGCCAGCATCCAAATCATTGGCCGACAAATCAGGGAATTTCATTTCTGCAATTTCCTTACATTGCGCCATTGTCACAGAAGCAACAATATCACGACCCGGCTCGTTAGAACCAGAATCGCGCTGAGCAACCTTCTTCAAATAATATGAAGCCGGAGGGGTTTTCGTCTCGAAAGTAAAAGATTTATCCGCAAAGACCGTAATCACGGTTGGGATCGGAATATTCTTTTCCATATCGCCTGTTTTGGAATTAAAAGCTTTGCTAAACTCCATAATATTTACGCCGCGCTGACCAAGTGCAGGCCCTAGCGGTGGCGCCGGGTTGGCTGCCCCGGCGGGTATAATCAATTTGATATACCCTTCAATCTTCTTCGCCATATCTCACTCCAAACCGCGCCCTATTAAAAAATACTAAAGGGCGCATTTATTATGCAACGAACCCCATGTCCGCCACAGTGCGTTCCGTGGTCAGAAAGATGTATGGACTTACACATCCTCTCCCACAGATTTTTATACTTAAGTCGTCTTCTCCACCTGAGTATACTCCAGCTCGACCGGGGTACCCCGACCAAAAATATTTATCAGCACTTTGAGGCGCGAATTCTCTTCATCTACATCCTCAACACTGCCTTCAAACGACGCAAATGAGCCGTCCGTTACTTTAACCTTCTCGCCAATTTCAAAGATAACCGTTGGGCGCGGCGCATCTTCGCTCTCGGCGATTTGACCAACAATCCGCTGCACTTCCGCCTCGGATACCGGCATAGGCTTATTTAGTGAACCCAAAAAACCGGAAACTTTCGGGGTATTCTTGACCAAGTGATAAGCCTCGTCGGTCAGAACCATTTTTACCAAAACATAGCCCGGAAAATACTTGCGCTCACTCTCAACCTTGCGACCACGACGTATTTCTACGACATGCTCTGTCGGCACCAGAATTTCCTCGAATAAATCCGACAAACCCTTTTGCTCAGCCTCTGAAAACAGACTTTCTTGAACGCGCTTCTCAAAATTTGAGTGCGCCTGAACAATATACCACTTAGCTTCCACCGCTAACCTCCGGTTCCAGGGCCATCACCAATGCCAATATTAAGTAAAAATTGCGTACCATTAGCAGCAAACCAATCCACAAAGAAAAAGAAAATACCGAAAATAACCATCATGATTAACACCATAATAGATGTAGTCACAGTCTCGCGCGGGGTCGGCCAGACAACCTTTCGACCCTCTTGCTGCACCTGCTCTAAATACTTAACAGGCCCGACTTTTTGCTTACTCTTTTCAGCCATTTTGTTCTTTCTTAAGCACTTCGCTCTTTGCAATATCTGCCGAAACTGGCAGAGGTGGAGAGACTCGAACTCCCGACCCTCGGTTTTGGAGACCGATGCTCTACCAACTGAGCTACACCTCTATAATCACCCCTATTACTCAATAATTT
>JALSHM010000040.1 GCA_026982235.1 Robiginitomaculum sp.
ATGGATGATGGGCGCTATATGATTGTCTTGCGCGGACTTAAGCGTTTTCACCTTGGGCAACATGTAAAAACATCGGCACCCTATGCCCAGGCCAATATCAACTTTAAAGGCTTTGCGCGCGATATAGATATTCACGAGGACAATGACACCCCCGAAGCCCTTAGTAGCCATAAGGGCGAACGCGGGGCGCTGACCATGGCCATGAAAGCCTATGCCAAAACCCTCGGTGTGCAGCTGGATTGGGATAATCTCAAGCAAATCCCCTTAGATAGATTGGTCGACCAAGCCGCCATGATCAGCCCGTTTAGGCCAGAGGACAAACAATCATTGCTTGAGGCTAAAACCCACGAAGACAGACGCCGCTTGCTCATTGGTCTGATGCATTTATATTCGGATACGCCATATGGCAACACACCAGACGGTGATAATAGTACACTTCAATAGCGAGATAGACCATGACCACACAGGACAAAAAACCAGATATAAATACCATAGACCCGCGCCTGCTGGAAATCCTCATCTGCCCGGTCACAGGCGGCCCGCTCGACTATGACAAAAAAGCAAATGAACTCATCTCCAAAAAAGCTGGCCTCGCCTATCAAATCCGCGAAGGCGTCCCCATCATGTTGGCGGACGAAGCGCGGGAATTAGCGTAAGCGTGTTGGGGGCGCCAATAAAGTATAGGCATAATCTCCACTGACAACGGTTCAATTATAATCCTTATAGTCCTAATGCCTTTTGCACATCTGCAGTCCAGCCCACCAACACATCCCCGTTTAATTCTATAACCGGGCGTTTTATCAGGGTTGGGTTTGCCACCATCAACGCAATCGCTCTTGCTGCATCTACCGCGTCTTTATCGCCCGCATCCAAATTGCGCCATGTTGTTGATCTGGTGTTGAGGAGTTTTTTCCAGTCGGTTTTGCCCACCCATTCGCGTAATTTATCGGCGCTCACCCCATCAGCGCGCACGTCAATAACTTCAAATTCTTTGCCCGCATCGCGCAACGCCTTTTGGGCTTTGCGGCAAGTATCGCAAGTTTTGAGACCGTAAAAAATCATAAAATAATCCCCCAATTTGTCAAAAAACTATCGCAGGTTTTGAGGCCGTAAAATTTCATGAATAACTGTCTCCGCGTAAGAGGGGCGGAAGGTCGCCGACCTGGCCGCTCGCTTCTTTCATAAAGAATTTCCGCACGGGCGGAAGTTTGTCGACCACGGAAAGGCCAATACGGCGTGCGTGTTTGAGGGGGGCGAAATTGTTTGAAAATAATTTATTAAAAACATCACAAGCGTGGGTCAGAGCCGTGTTGTCAAATTTGCGCCAGCTTTCGAACTGAGCCAAAGTAAAATCAGAGCCGAGATCGCGGCCTTCGGCTCTGGCTTGCACCAATATTTCCGCCAAAGCCGCCGCGTCCCTCAGCCCCATATTAAAGCCTTGACCAGCAATGGGGTGGATAGCATGGGCGGCGTCGCCGACTAAAACCAGCCGTTCGCCCACATAGGTTTTGGCGTGTTGGAAACTGAGCGGATAACACCAGCGCGGCGCCACAGGTTTAACCCAGCCCAGAAAATCCCCGAACCGTCTGGCAAGCTCTGCTGCGAACCTCTCGTCATCCAAGGCCATAGCCGCATCCGCCGCACGGGGTGTTTCCGTCCAAACAATGCTGGCGCGGTTGCCCGTCAGAGGCAAAATAGCGAACGGCCCGGCGGGTAAGAATAATTCGTGGGCAATGCCGCCGTGGGGGCGCTCATGCTCGACCGTCGTGACGATAGCTTTTTGGTTGCACGGCCAGGCGGTGACGCCGATCCCCGCTTGTTTGCGGACAAAAGAATTGCGGCCATCTGCGGCTATGAGCAGAGCAGCGCTTAGGGTTTTGCCATCATCAAATGTAAGTGTGGTCTTATCGTCACCTGCTTCTATGCGGCGAACCTGGGCGGGTGCAATCCAGGTGATATTATCTTGCTTTTTGGTCTGGGCGTGCAGGGCGTGGCGCATACGGCGGTTTTCCACCATATAGCCGAGCGGTTCGCCCGCATTTGCTTCGGATATTTGTGCGCTATCAAAAAACAAATTCAGCGGCGATGGCGCCTCTCCCGCCTGGCCGTCGCTGACCAATATTTGGTTAATCGGCCCGGCGTGGGTATTGTCGCCTTCCACTAAAGCGTCTGCAACACCAAGGGCGCGCATCATGCGAAAACTGGCCGTAGCAATGGCGGATGCCCGCCCGTCATGGCTATCGGCCAACTGTTCAGACGGTTTTTCTATATCGACAACGCCAATCCGAAATCCGGCTTGGGCGCAGGCCAGCGCCACGGTCAAGCCAACCAACCCGCCGCCGACCACTAAAATATCAAAATCAGTTTTCATGGCTTGGTCTTATCACACAAATCCGTGCAATCCATAGTAAAAACCAAAGGGCGACAATCTAACTGGACTATAAACTTGCCCCTTAGGGTAAAGCCCTATAGAGCGGCATCAAATTAGCCCATAGAAAATATATGCCCGATACAATTACACCTACATTTGCCGATACTGGCTTGTCCCCTGCGATTTTGAAAAAATTGCAGCGCCAAAACTATACCCAGCCAACGCCAATCCAAGCGGGCGCTATACCGCCGATTCTGGCTGGCAAGGACGTTGTAGGGCTGGCGCAAACGGGAACAGGTAAAACCGCCGCATTCACCTTGCCACTTTTGCACAGGGTTGACGAAGCCTTACAGCGGGACAGTGGTCATGACAACATCACCAGAGCCATCCGCGTGCTTGTCCTGACCCCAACCCGTGAACTGGCCGTGCAAATTGACAAAGCCGTGCGCAATTATGGGGAAAACCTGAGCACGCGTTCGACTTGTGTGGTTGGCGGTGTTAATCTTAAACGCCAAATAAAACCGCTGAAACAAGGCGTGGATATATTGGTGGCTACGCCGGGGCGTTTGGAAGATTTACTGGCGCAGAAAATCATCACACTGGATTGGATAGATACCGTGGTATTGGACGAGGCCGATCAAATGCTCGACATTGGTTTCATGCCGGCCATAAAACGAATATTGGCATTGACCCCCAAACACCGCCAGACGCTATTGTTTTCCGCCACCATGCCCAAGCAAATCCGCCAGCTTTCCAACCAATATATGAAAAACCCGGTCGAGATTTCCGTTTCGCCAGAATCCAAAACCGCCGATAATGTGACCCAAAGCGTGATGTTCATTGCCCAGCCGGATAAAACCAAGGCTGCGATTGCCTTGTTACAAGCCTATAAAGGCCAGAGTGTTATTTTGTTTTCAAGAACGAAACGCGGGTGCGACCGGATTGCAAAACGGCTGAATGGCAGTGGTTTGTCCGCCCAAGCCATTCACGGTAACCGCTCGCAAAATCAGCGCACCAAAACCTTGGACGCTTTTCGTGCGGGCGATGTGGATATATTGGTGGCCACCGATGTGGCGGCACGGGGCATTGATATTCCGGGGGTGGAACTGGTCTTGAATTTTGATTTGCCCCAAGTGGCACAAAGTTATGTTCACCGCATTGGCCGCACGGGTCGGGCGGGCAAATCCGGCACAGCTATTGCTTTTTGTAATCCGGATGAACATGGCTTGCTGCGCGATATAGAGCGCATTATTAAAATACGCATTCCGACACGTAGGGATGACGGCAAAATCGAGGTCGAGCCAGAATGGGACCCTCTTAAAAACCCGAATGCAGAGCGCACCTTCAACCACATCAAACCGCGCCCAGCCGAAGAGGATATGGCAGATGCGCATCAAGGGACAAAGCAGGGTCAAATGCAAGGCCAAATACTAGGTAAGGGAGAAAAACGCAAAGCGCAGCCAAAAGACCCGAACTTTCAAAAACGCCGCAAAAAACGTCGATCGAAAAACAAAGGTGGCGCGGGAGCGCAACAACCCGCATCACAACACGCCAAAAAACCAGGTGCAAAAAAGCCAGGTCCGGCGCAAAAAACATCTGAGAACCGCCCGAAAAAAGCCCGCCGTAACCGCCCCGGTTCCCGTGCCCGCAAGCGCCATAGAGCCGAGCGACAAAAATAGAGGTAAATGCGCCCTATTTCGTGCCAAACAATTTATCGCCGGCATCCCCAAGACCCGGAATAATATAGCCGTTCGCATTCAAGTGGTCATCGACCGCCGCCACATAAATATCCACGTCCGGATGTTTTTCCTGCACGGCCTTTATGCCCTCCGGCGCGGCCACTAAAAACAAGCCTTTTATGCGTGTACAACCTGCTTGCTTAACCATATCAACCGCCGCATTAAACGACCCGCCTGTGGCCAACATCGGGTCGACCACCAAGGCTGTGCGCTGCTCTATATTTGGTGCCATTTTCGAAAAATAGGCAATGGGCTTTAGTGTCTCTTCGTCCCGGTAAAGCCCAACCACACTAATGCGGGCATTGGGCAGGAGTTGTATCACCCCGTCGAGCATACCAATGCCGGCACGCAATATGGGGACAATGGTAATCTTTTTGCCTTTAATCTGTTGCACATCTATTGCCCCGGCCCAAGACTGTATCTTGTGCGTCTCAAGTGGAAAATCTTTGGTTGCCTCATAGGTCAAGAGCATAGATATTTCTGCCGCCAGTTCGCGGAAATTTTTGGTGCTAATGTCAGCAGCACGCAATAGCCCTAATTTGTGCTGGATCAGCGGATGGTCTGCAATGTGTATCATGACGTTTTCCTCATTGTAAAATGTGCTTCGAATGCCGCCAAAAATTTATCCAAATCTTGGGTGGGCAAATGATTGATACCTGCAGCGGCGGCGCGGCCTCCGCCTGTGGGGAAGCTTAGGCAAAGTTTGTCTGCGCCGTGCGGATTGTTTTTGGGGGCGCGAACGGAGATTAAATAACCGCCTTGCGCGTTATGGGTCAGGACGGCGTGGGCGTTTGCGGGGTTTTCTACGGCTAAAATATTGCCGTAACTGCCCGACACGCGCCTTGCCCATGGCGCATCATCTAGAATAGCGATGCCCGGTCTTGCGAAACCGCATTGCCTGGCTTTTCCCATGTCATCGGCATAGCCCGCTTGTAATTTATCGAAAATCTCTGGTTTGGCCGAGAGAAAAGCGCTGGGGGTTTTATAGTGTACACATTGTTTATACAAAGTCTGTGGCGAGAAATGCAGATCCGAAATATCGCGGCCATAGGCGTTGTAATTTATCAGCTCGCCGAGGGATTTCAGCTTGGCCAGCTGGTCGGCATTTACATCCAATATACGGGCAGCATGTGTAGCTGCGTTGGCTAAATTGTCCCCAAACGCAGCAACAACGGCCCATTCGCGACTTGCGCCCGCAAGGCAGTAATCAACCAAAAGCGAGGTGCAAATATTGGGGCGCGTATCAATGACCGCAAACAGGTTTTCATGGTTCGGAATTTTACCCGGATTATGGTGGTCGACATAGAACACGCTGGCGCCTGCATGCAGATTGCGGCGCAATCCGTCCGCATTACTACGCATAGAAATATCCAGCGCTGTGATATGGTCACCAGCCCCCGCTTGCGCCTGCGCCAATAAATTGATGTCGCGCTTGACGCCTGTAACCAATTTCGCCGCGCGGGGTTCCGCGAGCCTCAACTGCACCAACGCGCAAATCCCGTCTGCATCTCCGTTAAATATGTCATAGCACTGCATGGGCGCGTCTCCTTGCTTGCAATCTTTACACAGGCTTGCGAGTATAGGCAAAATCAAAATTGAGGAAATTATGCGCACTTTACTTTTTGGCCTGTTGACCGCAACCGCTTTGAGCGCCTGTAGCCAACAAACACAAACCACAAATTCCCACCCAAGCTCCACGCCAGCCA
>JALSHM010000041.1 GCA_026982235.1 Robiginitomaculum sp.
AAGAACCCGTCTTGCTCAAAAGCATTGTTATGGAAAAGCGCGTGAATAGCCGCCAAGCAGTTATCAATAACTCACGCACTCGTTTTGGCAAACCAAAAGCAAAGGTTGAAATGAAATTACAAAAGTGGCTATCATCACATTCATATGGCTAAAGATAAAAAATCAAGATTAAAACGCGGTAAGGCAAAGCCGATTGAACTCACTGCGCGTGACAAGGTTATTTTGTTGTCGTTGTATAAATACCGCTTTCTATCCACTGACCATTTATAAGCCCTCACAGACACCGATAGTCGTTGGGGGATTAACAAACGGCTACGCCTTTTGTACAACCACAAATATATTGATAAACCCAAAGCCCAACGTGCTTTGTTTTCACACGCAAAAAAGCGGCCAACAATTTATGCCCTTGGCAATAAAGGTGCAGATACGCTTGTCCACCAGTGTAATATCCCTATGCCCCAAAGTGTGTACTGGACGGAAAAGAACCGCCGGGTCCGCGAGAAGCATATCGAGCATACGCTTGGAATTTCTGATTTTATGGTAAGTGTTGAAATGGTTTGCAAGAAGGCGGGCAATATTCGGCTGCTGGATAGGGATGAAATCCTTGCCCGTTCATCAAAGCAGACCAAGCGCGTAGAATATCCGTTTCGCTGGAAAACCCAAATCATGCACGGCGACCAAGGCACGGTTTGATTTTGACGTCAAGGCGGTTGGACTGGACGCAGGTTATGCCACCACCGGGATCGCCAAAGGGCTTGAAGATCGAGATATTCTGGGGGTAACGGGCTATCGCCGCCCCAACCACCGCAAAGGTTATTTTTATAAACGTCAATATGAATATCAGCCGGATCAGGATGTTTATATATGTCCAGAGAACCAGATACTTCCTTATGCCACCACGAGCCGAACTGGTTATCGCCATTATAAATCAGACCCGAAAATTTGCTCCCGCTGTCCCCGGCTTGAAAAGTGTACCGCCAGTGCCAATACAACAAAGATTGTTACCCGCCATGTCTGGCAAGATGCTCGCGAGCAGGTTGATTCTCACCGCCTGACGGACTGGGGCAAACGCATCTATAAACGTCGCAAAGAGACCGTCGAGCGTTCCTTTGCAGACGCAAAGCAATTACACGGACATCGTTATGCCCGCTTTCGCGGGCTCATAGCCGTCTCAACCCAGTGTCTGCTTGCCGCCACTGCCCAAAACATCAAGAAGATAGCCCTCACACTGACAAAACAAGCCGTGCGCAAGCCTACCCTTGTGGTGAAAAATCAACACACATAACCTGCGGGAGTACTCCCGTCTTAAAAAATATCCAGGAACATACAAACCCAAAAGCAAAACAAAAAACCCACCTAAAATTAAATAGGTTTTGTTAAAGCTTTAAAAGAAAAACCCGCTCATCTGAGCGGGTTTTTTATTGGTTTAAAGAATGAAATTGTTGGCAATTCAACCATCATCCATCTTTAGCGCAGCGATGAAGGCTTCTTGGGGGATTGTTACTTGTCCGAATTGGCGCATTTTCTTTTTGCCCTTTTTTTGCTTGTCGAGCAATTTGCGCTTGCGCGATGCGTCGCCGCCATAACATTTTGCCGTCACATCTTTGCGCATGGCCGCGATGGTTTCGCGGGCAATAATCTTGCCGCCTATGGCCGCTTGAATTGGTATTTTAAACAAATGGCGCGGGATTAAGTCTTTGAGGCGCTCGCACATTTGTCGCCCACGGCTTTCGGCCCGCGAGCGATGAACCAGCATTGATAGGGCATCGACGGGGTCGCCATTGACCAGAATGCTCATTTTCACGAGATCGCCTGCCCGTACACCAATGGGCTGATAATCAAAACTGGCATAGCCTTTAGAGATGGATTTCAGTCGGTCATAAAAGTCAAACACAACTTCATTGAGCGGGAGTTCATAGACCAGCATAGCCCGCGATCCAACATAGCTTAAATCTTTTTGAATACCCCGCCTATCCTGACACAGCTTCATAATGCCGCCAAGATATTCATCTGGTGCCATAATGGTGGCCGTAATCCACGGCTCGTGAATTTCTTCGATCTTCATCACATCAGGCATATCGGCAGGGTTGTGCAAAAGTTCTTCGTGTCCGTCTTTGAGTTTCAAAGTATAGACAACTGATGGGGCGGTGGTGATGAGATCCAGATCAAATTCCCGCTCCAGGCGCTCTTGGATAATTTCCAAATGTAGCAGGCCGAGGAAGCCACAGCGGAATCCGAAACCAAGCGCGGCACTGGTTTCCATTTCAAAGCTAAAGCTGGCATCATTAAGCCTAAGACGACCAACGGCAGCACGTAGGTCTTCGAAATCGGCGGCATCCACCGGGAATATACCGCAAAACACAACGGGCTGAACCGGCTTAAAACCGGGTAATTGTTCGGCGCATGGACGTTTATCGTCAGTGATAGTATCGCCAACGGCGGCGTCTGCGACTTCTTTGATACTGGCAGTGAAGAAGCCGACTTCGCCTGGCCCTAGCACAGCTATATCGGTCGGTTTGGGTTCAAACACACCGACTTTGTCCACCGTATAGCTGGCGCCGAAATTCATCATGCGGATACGCTGGCCTTTGCGAATTTGCCCGTCTACAACCCGGAACAACACAATAACGCCCATATAGGTATCGTACCAAGCATCAACCAATAACGCTTTTAAAGGGGCGTCAATATCGCCTTTGCCTGGTGGGGGCAAATGGGTGACGATAGCTTCTAGAGTTTCCTGAATGCCTATGCCGGATTTGGCCGAAGCTTCTATGGCGTCTGTTGTGTCCAGCCCAATGACGTTTTCAATTTGGTCTTTGACCCGGTCGATGTCGGCGGCGGGTAGGTCGATTTTATTCAACACTGTGATGATTTCGTGATCATGTTCAATGGCTTGGTAGACATTGGCTAGGGTTTGAGCTTCGACGCCTTGGGAAGCATCCACCACGAGTATTGATCCCTCACAAGCAGACAGGGAGCGGGAAACTTCATAGGCGAAATCCACATGTCCCGGCGTATCCATCAAGTTCAGCACATATGTCTCGCCGTCATTAGCCTTATATTCTAGCCTGACGGTCTGTGCTTTAATGGTAATGCCGCGCTCTTGCTCAATTTCCATATTATCCAAAACCTGTTCGCTCATTTCACGGTCGCTCAATCCGCCAGTAAAATGAATCAATCGGTCGGCCAGGGTAGATTTACCGTGGTCAATATGGGCAACAATGGAAAAGTTGCGAATATGCGATAATGGTGTTGTCATAAGGCTTTCACAAGAAACAATATAGGCCGTTTTCTATAGACTTACACACGCGGCGCAAGGGGTGATATGTTTATATTCGCTCAGCACAAAATTTACCACATCCTTTTGGACTGGCCTTAAGCTTTTCATTCCGGTTGCTGTCCGAAAAGGTGGACGGCCCGTGTGGTTTCGCCTTCACCGGAATACCGTGGAAAGCATGCAAAAATGTTTCGTGAGGGTTAGACCACACGGCGGTGTTTACGCGGTACGGCCGTTTTTATCGAAGCAGTCTATCCTCATGATAGGCAACGTCCAGCTCTCGCACCGAGGCCCGGTTCACTTGTGGTGTTATGCCACAAGCCTCAGCCCGACACCGTCCCTTGCTCCAACAAACTAACGCGTTTTGTCTGTCCCAAGAACAAGAGAACAATGTCAATATAGCCCAGATGGAATAGCCATGGATACATTTTGGCGTTTTATTTATAAGTAACTGAAATCATTGGTGTTTATACGCGGAAAACCATGGATAGATATTCATCCTCACTCCGCTAGCGCGGATGAGATAAAATTATATTTTTCCCCCACTTTGGGTTTGAGCCAAAGTGGGGGAAAGTAAGAAACCGAATCCCCGTGGCACAGTTTCCCCGAACTACCGAACGCCGCCCGCCCATGTGAGTGCGATAAAACCAGCGTAACGAGATTGAGTCGTCGTTCGCTCGTGCTAGCGGGGTGATATGTTAATCTTTTCCTTGCGGAGAAAGACTTAGCGCTCAAATTTGATAATGGAGCGAAATAAGGTATTGGCCTGGTTCAGATGGTCACGCTTATCTGCTTTAACGGATGATGCATTTTCGTGCGCCCAGTCAAATTGTGCGGCGATAAAATCGTCAATAACATTTATTCTTGATGCTAGGCCGACCTCTTTTGAATGGCTTTTCGCCAATAGCAAATCCTTCAAGGCCATTTGTACGTCGGTATTTAAATCCAAACCCACCATAAGCTTTTGGAAATTCATGGGTGGTATTATATCCGGATGTTTTCTAATCCAAGCAATAGCCATTGCCGGGCGGACGATGTAAAAATATTTTTTTAAATTCACGCGCTCTTTACCGTCAATATAGAGGTTAAACTGTCGCTCTCCCAAATTTAGATAATGATGCAGGCAGGCCTGCCCATGGGAGATAGTTTGGGAAAATGCCACCAATTCAGCACATAGACTGTCATCCCATATATAGCGAATAGGACTGGAAAGCCATTCGAGTAAAACCGGGTTTGGTTTAAGCAAAAGATTAAGCGCTTTTTTAATGTCCCAACCATTGATGTCATAAACCGCATCAAGGGGCAATTCAATGACATCACGTCCGGGCGTCAGGGAAAGATACCAATCTGGGGGATGTGCATAGACAAACCGGACATCATAATCACTATCCGGAGAGGGAAACCCCCAGGCTCTACTGCCACTTTCAATGGCAAATAATATACGGACGTCATGATTGGTCTCTGTTTGGCGCAATTTTTCCGTGATGCTCTTGCGCATTTTTTCGGAAATGCTCAGGTCAAATTTGGTTGAGCTCATGGGAACACCTAAACACTTATACTTATGCGACCGTCGACCTCGACCAATATTTCTCCGGCCAGCTCCAATTCTAGAAGGGCGGCGCTGGCTATTGGGACGGCTATATTTGACTGGCGGATAATCTCGTCGCGGATGGTTGGTGTGGGAGAGCATAGGCCGAGCAGGGTGGTGCGGGCGGCGTCAATATCGGCCTCTATTTCGTCCCAATTTATATCGGGTTGGTCATACCCATCTTGGTTTTCTTCAAAGCGCTCTTCAAAATTTAACATGCCCGTGCCTTCTAACACATGTAATATATCTTCGGTGTTTTCTATCAGGGCTGCACCTTGTTGGATGAGGCGGTTACAGCCTTTGGTGCGCGGGTCGAGGGGGGAGCCGGGGGCGGCCATAACTTCGCGGTTTTGCTCCAGTGCATAGCGGGCGGTGATGAGGGTTCCGGAGCGTTCTGCGGCTTCGATGACCACGATACCTTGGCACAGGCCGGAAATAATGCGGTTGCGGCGCGGGAAATCACGGGCGGTGGCGCGGTAGCCTAAGGGGCTTTCGGAAACGAGTGCGCCGCGCTCGCGCATTTCGGCGAACAGTTCGGCGTTTTGTCTGGGGTAAATATGGTCGATGCCGCCGCCTAGCACACCGACCGTGCCTGTATCCAAAGCACCCATATGGGCTTGGGCATCTATGCCGCGTGCCAAGCCGGAGACAATCGTAAAGCCCTGCTCCCCCAACTCACCGGCAATCTGCCTGGCAAATCTAAGGCCGATAGCCGAAGCATTGCGAGAGCCGATAATGGCGACGCAGGGTTTGTGCATAAGCTCGACATGGCCGAGCACACTAATGATGGGCGGGGTCGGGGTGACGGCCTTGAGGTATTTTGGAAAGTCTGGTTCGCATGAACATAAAAGACGCACGCCAAGTTCGTCGTTAGCCTGCATTTCGCGCTCTATGTCTTCAAGGGCGGGAATAACCATTTTGGATTTTCGCGATACACGCCCTGCTAATCGC
>JALSHM010000042.1 GCA_026982235.1 Robiginitomaculum sp.
CGTTCGGATCAAAGCTATATGTGCCGTCCGGGTTAATGGTGAACAGGCCGCCCGCAGACCCTGCTGTTGGCGTACCAACATTAGCAGGCACACCGCCAACCGCAGAGACAACAAATACATCACCGTCAGGGTCACTATCCACACCATTGCCATTATCGGCAAATAAATCCCCAATAGACACAGTATCCTCATCACCTGTGGCCCCATCATCTTCAGCTATTGGGGCGTCATTTACGCCCGTAATATTGATAGTTAGGGTCGCCGTATCCGTGCCGCCATTGCCGTCATCTACCGTATATGTAATAACCTCTTGCGCATTATCTCCGACTGCAAGAGCATTGGCTGCGGCATTGGGGATAAATGTCCAACTGCCGTCTGCGTTTATTGTAAGGTCGCCATAGGTGAGAGCTTGCGCCACACCCACACTTCCGCCGCTCACCGCACTGACAACAAGCGTATCGCTATCCGGCGAGCTATCTGCATCCCCCGTCCCTGCGTCCGTGATGACATTTCCGGATTGCGTAGTATCTTCATCGGCAGAGGAAACATCATCAACTGCCACAGGAAGAAGGTTAATGACATTTAGTTGGAAACTATCCTGTGCCGTTAGACCACCAGGGTCGGTGACAATAACTGTAATGTCATAAGTGCCACCTGCACCGCCACCAATATTAGTGTTTTGGCTTGCATCGGCAGGAACGCCAGTAGTGGAGACTATGCCAGTTACGGGGTCTATAACAATCCATGCAGGCGTACCGGGGGCTAATGAATAAGTCAGGTTAACATCATCAGGGTCAGAGAAATTGCCTGCCGTTGGCATTGAGAATGTTGTATTTCCATCATTTGTTGTTTGATCGGCGAGAGCGATATTTAACAAAGGCGCATCATTTACAGGCTGGATATTGATAAACGCCATGCGGGTTGGAGAATTGTCATCCCCGTCATTTATTGTCACACTGATTACCCTTTGCGTTGTATCAGGGTCGTCCGATGTGTTGTTAAAGGTAATTAACTCCAGCGCCGCATCATAGTCGGCCAAAGTCGCAGTGCCCGTTAAATCTATGACCAATTCGCCACTACCATTTGTCGTGACCGTGTAATTGATGCCGTTGACAACACCGCTATCACCAATACCAACCACTACGCCGTTTATCAACATTTGATCATCTGTTTGTGGGTTAGTCAGCACGACTTGGGCGCTCTCTAAATTGGTATCATCAAGATCGGCAAGCAAAATGTCCGAGTGTATGGGTACCGGACCCGCATCCTCTATAAAGGTACCCGTATAATTCCCCGCATTAGTCCCAGAAGTATTGCCATTATCTAAATCAAGAGTTGGCGGGTCGTTTTCTGGAACAACGTGAATAAGCGTATTTGTCAAATTAGAAAGATTGCCCTGGCTATCTGATACTTGCAGGGTGAAATTACGATCAGATGGGTCAGGATTATGCGCATCCGTTATTGACGGTAGGAAATTGATTGCTTGCAATAGCGCGTTCCAATCAGTATTCGTCGTGCTGGCATCGCCCGTGAATGTCAGAACGATGGTACCCGCGGCCCCAAGTGTTGTGCTGGGCACAGCCGTGGCCGTAATATTACCAGGTAACGTAGCTGGGAAATTTATCGTATCTCCAACTTGACCATTGGTTAGCGTGACGACAAGCTCGACAATATCGCCCTCAGCATCTGAGATGAGCGCATCACTATCTACGAGAGAAATACCTAAACCATTTTCAATATAAGTATCTTCGAAATCACCAACAGGCGTGCCAGATGAGCCGTCCCCATCATTGGTTAATGTCGGCGCATCGGCCACACCGTTAATGGTAATCGTAACCGTTTCAGTATCAAAGCCACCATTGCCATCTGAGATTTGGTATGTGAATGTGTCGCTAGCCGTGTCACCAGTATTCAAGTTTTCAAATTGCCCATTAGGATCGTAATCATAGCTACCGTCTGAGTTCATAGTTAAAAGCGCACCAGAAGGCAGTGTGATCACTGCGCCCGAAGTAATAGCAACACCGTTGACTTGGGTCACGCTAAGAATATCGCTGGCATCTGGATCCGTATCTATACCATTACCATTATCTACAAGAACACTATCCGATAAAACCGCATCCTCATCGGTAGTTTCACCGTCTGGCTGTGCTATTGGCGCATCATTCACACCGTTAATCGTTATGGTTACAGTCGCCGTATCCGTGCCGCCATTACCGTCTGAAACCGTATAGGTAAAGCTATCCGTAGCATTTTCACCAACGGCTAAACCTTCAAATGCCCCGTTCGGGTCATAGTCATATGAACCATCCGCATTTAATGTAAGTAATGCGCCGGACGCGAGTACAATTTGGTTGCCAACATTAACAGCCGAGCCGTTAACGGCAGAAACAACCAGCGTATCCGCACTATCTGGGTCCGTATCATTTGGCAAAATGACGCCATTCGTCGCGTTCACATTTAGCGCTGTATCTTCATCGGTTGCACCTGTGTCGTCAAGAGCCGTTGGCGCATCGTTTAAGGCCACAACAGAAATCGTTGAGACCGCAATATTGCTGGTTGTGCCAAATGTGTCATTGGTGACTGATATATTGAATACTCTATCGGTTACATTCGGGTCTTCAGATGTGTTGTTAAAGGTAATCAATTGCAAAGCAGCCTCATACTGTACGTCGGTTCCCGCCCCCGTCAAAGTGACGACTAATTCCGTACCTGTATCCGTTACTGTATAATTAAATCCGCCGACGACACCTGTATCACCAGCACTCACAGCCGTTCCGTTAATCAGATATTCGTCATCAGCTTGCGGGTTCGTTAAGGTAATACTGGCTTGATGAATATCAGCGCCTAAAGCCGCATCTTGTACAATGTCAATATCACTATCGACAATCGCAGTTCCGCCTGAGTTTTCCGTAAAACTCCCAATATAATTCGAGCCGCCCGTTGTGGAATCATCGCCGTCCGCATCTATGCTCAGCAGAAAGAATTGTTCGAGATTGGTGAAAGCAAAATCACCATCCCCGTCATGGGTAAACCGGGCGCCACCTGTTAATGTATTTGCGGCAATGTCATAGGTCACTTCCCAACTGGACACATTTGTCCAGCTAAAAGTAGCCGCCGATGTGGCTTCACCATTTTGGTTTTGCGTACCAGATGCATTTAAAAGACCCGCACCAGTGCTGAACTGAATATTTGAAGGGGTTTCACGACCATAAGACGTGAGACCATCAAGAGATGGTGCGACTGTTTCACGGGTAAACGGATTGCCGCCAATACCGTCAATGTCTGCAATGGTAAAATCAATATTGCCTGTCGCAGCTATAGTTGTGCCCGTGAGAACAATCTCCCAACGGATAACGACTTGCCCTGGTGACCCTGTGCCTTCGGAAAGTAATAATATGGAAAGATCGTCCGTGCCTATGGTGGACGGATCTTCAAAGATTAGAGAATCACCCGGCCCAATCGAAACAACAACTGCACGCACATCAATAGCTTGGCCATTAACTGTACCAGCATTCGTCCATGTAGCAACAGCGCCAGCAGTCGTAACCGCAGTGCCGACGGCAACCGGATTGCCTAAATTATCGACGATAGACAAGCTACCATTTGGCGCACTAATTGTCACTGGAGCAAGCAGCCCATCAAAGCTAGGCGCAAATAATGGCTCGCCTTCAATAACGCCTACTTTACTCTCTAATATCCAGTCACCACCAAGCGCGGTGGAGCCTGTATCATTTGTAGAGGCTGCTATATCAGCACCTGTTCTCGCTGCCAGAGCGTTAAGGGCTTCTGAGTTGCGGCCAAAATCACAGCCATAAATCAGAATGTCACCAGATTGTGTAAGCGCGCTGCCAATTATTGCCAACTCATCCGCATATTGTCCATTTATAGAAGCAGAATTTACGCGTGATGTGCCAAGATTAAGCGTGCCTTCGCGGCCATGAGAAATAATATGAACTACATCGATGTCAGTGCGCCCATCCAAATATTCTGCCATGACCTCAATACCGTCTTGGCGAGGGTCAATAAGAACCACTTCAACATTCGCATCTAGTGTTGCGAGAATAGTTTCATAACCTTCCACGCTGGTATCAATAAATACAACACTAACCGAGGCTGGATTGTCGTTAAGTGCTTCGCCGCCGACGGTATCCTCGCTCAAAATCGCTTGGCTATCTTGGTCGTTCAGCGTTAAAATACCTTCGTCCAATTCCCATAATTCATTAGAATCAAAATCAAATAGAAGAGACAGGGGTTGGGAAAATTCTTGGTCACGAATATTTACATAACCCGTGCGTGAAGGGATAGCCTCTCTAGGAACAATTATTGAAGGGGATATTATGGACGATACAATCCCCCCCTCTCCTAAGCCCGTCCCGTCTTGCAAGTCCGCACTAGCCAGTTCCAACATAAATTCATACAGGTTTTCAGAAACCGGATTTCCCGTAATGATATCTGGTTCATAGACCGCTGCTTCTTCAACAATTATCTCGTCAATAACAGTCTCGATATATACAATCGGCTTACCAATATCGATAGGTTCAAAGATTGTCGGATTGGTAAGTTCGACAACTTCCGAAATAATTGGTTTGCCGACAACGACGTCCTCATAAATGACAGGTTTTTCGACTTGAACTTCTTCATAAATAGTCGGCTTTTCAGTATCCGACGGTTCATATATTACTGGCTTGATTAGTTCCGGAATTTCACGAACTAGGGATCTATCCATATTGGCTTGCTCTGGAACCATTGGTGTTTCAACAATAGTCTCAATGACTTGTGTCAAAGCGCGTAGACTGCCCGCATCAATTGTATTGATATTCTCAGCATTCAAATCAGCCAATAAGTTCAAATTATCAAGCATGCGCGCTTCCAAAGTTGCGCCCATGCTCAAAGCATTCTCATTGTCACTGGGAGCCTGCAAAGCCATCGGTTGAAACAAGTTGGATATAGCATTGTCCACTTCTTGTTGCCCCAGTGCATCTATCACACCTTCCGCCCCCGTTATGACGCCAGCGGCATCCAGCAATATGCGCGGTTCAAGTGCGACCAATCCCAACGTTTGCCTCGAAGTGGACAAATTTAAATCAGATTTATGGTTTAGTTTTTTATTGAAAAATGGCATATCATACCCCTTACATCTATGAGTGCGTGGTTGTTAATTGGCCAGTTTATGAACCCGGGGTCAGAGAGTTGTTTGACCCCGCAGTGATAAACTGGCAGGAATGTTAAATTTGCCGTCTTTCGTCTTTGGGGTTTAAAAGCCGTCTTATTGGCGGCTCTTAAATCTCAAGTCGAATAGGCGTTTTTAGTGTTAGCCTGCGGGTGCTTTACTTCTAGCAGTCCACAAAATTCGCAGGCTTTCGCTTAGTGTTTTGATGTCCTCTTGACCGGTAATAGTGGCGGCGTAGGGATCATAGCCCATGGCCGTATAGATATTAGCCGACGCTTCTTGCAATTCCGCATGGGCAGCATCACGTTTGGCCTCACTAATAATCGCGTTCATTTGTTCACGTACCAATGTCTGGTTACTCGCCGAACGGGCTTTAGACATTGCAGTGATTTGGTTGAGAATATCATTTTGCACCATCGTGCCTCGGTCGGCAGTCTGGTATTCTTTCATCAAACTGTCATAACGAGCGCGTGAAATACTGACTTGGGTCATCACAGCCATAGCTGCAGCCATTGCACGCTGTTTTTCCAATTCCAACTTAGCCTTTGCCCGGCGCTTTCGTGTCGGTGTTTCGAATATTTTCATGA
>JALSHM010000043.1 GCA_026982235.1 Robiginitomaculum sp.
CGTCCATTTCAAAGCGACAACGGCTTTTTTCGGCTCCGTAACCACAGGGGTGAGCAAATGCGGTGCGCCGTCATAAATAGACAGTTCAAGCATTTTCGGGTCGATCATAATGAATTTACATTCATCCGGGGAAAGGGAATACATCAAAGATAAAATCATAGCATTGATGCCCACAGATTTACCCGAACCCGTTGTCCCTGCTACCAATAAATGCGGCATTTTGGCTAGGTCGGCGAAATAAGGCTTGCCGCCAATGTCTTCGCCCAAGGCTATGGGCAGGTTGGCACCACAGTTTTTAAAGTCCCGGCTGGCCAACATATCGCGCAAAAACACGGTCTCGCGGCGACGGTTAGGCAGTTCAATCCCAATAGCATTACGCCCGCGCACCACAGCAACTCGCGCCGAACGTGCCGCCATAGAGCGGGCAATATCATCAGCCAGATTTATCACACGCGCCGATTTTACGCCGGGGGCTGGCTCAAACTCATACAAGGTGACCACAGGGCCAGGGCGCACACGCCCAATCTCGCCCTTGACACCGAAATCCACCAATACATTGCCCAGCTCTTCGGCGGATTTTTGCAAAGCCCCGGCATCCACCACAGCCACGCGCGGCGGCGGGGTTTTGAGAAGGTCAATACGCGGCAGGACGAATTTTCCGTTCTTGGGGAAGTTATATTTTGGGGCATTTTTGGGGCGCTTGGGCGCTGCCGTAACAGGTGCTTCTGGTTCAGCAGCCGCATGTAATAGCTCAGCTGCGGAGGGCGCGGCCTGAGTGGGGGCTTGTGTGGCGGCCTGTGTAGTTGTTTGTGTGGGCGCTGGCCCTGGTTCGTCATATGCTTGTGGTGCTAATGCTTGCGCAGGTTCAACGCCGGGTGTTTCTGCCCATACCCGTTTGTCGTCATAACCTGCGGTCTCTAGGGGATCCACATAGGATTTTTGAAAGCGTCTACGCACAAAGCGCACGGCTTGGTCGATGCGCACCCGGAATATGGCCCATAATAGTCCCGCAGCGTCCAACACTTCCGCCACATCGCTGCCAACCACCCCAATAAAACGGCCAAAGCAATAGCCAAGCCCCGTGAAAGCCAACACAGTCGTGATACCGCCTGCGATTGTCCCTGACAAACCAAGTTTTAGAAACAGACTTTTAAAACCCAAAAAAACCACATCACCTATCCAGCCACCCAGCCCTGTACCCATGGGCCAGCTTTGGGGGATCGGGAATGCAGCTAGGAAGACTGCCAAGAAAAACACTGTCATCACCAAGAGCCAGCTACGCCTAAATGTCGCCCACTTGGTAATGCCAATACGCGGCCTCAGCACAGCACGCGCCGCCGCAAATATCATAAGCAAACCAAGCGGAAAGGCAGCCCAGCCCAAGAGCTGCAAGAAAAAATTGGCAATATTTGCCCCTGGTCGCCCCAGAAAATTGGCATATTCAGTACCAATACCAGCCGTGTCTCCGGTAGGGTCAAAGGCAGAAAATGTAAGAATAGTGATGAGTAAAATCGCACCAAGCCCACCAACTACACAAGCCCATATAGCCCGGCGCAAAGCCCTTGGTGGGGTAATTACACCGTCCATTAAGTGCGGGTCAAATGCCGGTTCATCATAACTACTGCTCGCCGTATTCACACATGTCTCCTTAAGTCCAGTTGGAAATCTTAAGGAAACCTAAAGCGCCAAAGTAAAGGATGGGTAAAGGCGGGGTAAAGATTATGGGAAAAAGGCGGCGGTTATTCTAGCGTTTCTGCGCCCATAATATCGCGGATAATATAGGCTGGTTTGTTGGAGCTTATGTCTAATATGCGGATAAAATATTGGCCGCTTATGCCTATGGCAAATAAATTGGCACCGCCAACCAAAAGCATGGTCACCATCAAAGACGCCCAGCCTGGCTGTATGGGGTGTCCGAATAATTTCCGCCATAATATAATCGCCGCCAACAAGAAAGCCAAAGACGCAAATACAAACCCGACCCAAGCAAAGACCCGCATCATAAAGGCGGAATTGCCGTATAATAGATTTGAAAACTGCGACCAGCGTCTCTTGAATGTATAGCGGGATTTCCCGTAAGCCGTTTTTGCGTGGGCGGTCTCAACCGCGACAATATCGTCTGTCACTTGCCGGATAAGCGCGGGGATAAACGGCCTATTAGTTTTTATGGACAACATACCATCAACCACGGGACGGCGAAAAAGCTTGAGCGGGGAAAAGGGGGTTTTATAGCCCAGAATATTGCGGTCAAACCAGCCCTTAATACCACTACTGATAAATCGAAATGGACCCGTATGATGCTTGTTTTTATGTTTAGCCGTGACCAGATCGTGTTGCTTAAAAGCGATTAGCTTGGGAATATCCTCGGGCAATTGTTGCAAATCATCATCTATGGTCACAACCCAGTTTCCGCGCGCTTGCGACATGCCAGCCATCACCGCGCCGGGCTTGCCAAAATTGCGGGTCAGAGAAATCACCAATACGCACGGCATTTCAGCCAGCTTAGGCAATAATTCTTTGGTCTTGAGATTGGTCGAGCTATCATCAACCAGTAATATTTCATAACTGGATTTTATGTCCTTGGTAAATACTGCCGCCAGCCGCTCCACCAATTCGCGCAAACGTGCACCACTGTTATAAACAGGCACAATAACACTATATGTGGGCGCAATATGTGTAGACATAGTTTTTTTCATGACACAGCTATGCGGTTTTTCACCCGTTCAATCAAGGCCAAGCGTTTATCGCGTATAATTTGCTCATCGGGTGGAATGCGTTTCTGCGCCGCGCCCTTGGTTAATTGGCCTTCAAGGCGCACAAGTTCCGCCTGTCGTTCGTCTGCATTTAAACCCGCCGCATCTGTTTCCAAAACATAGCCAAATGTCTGCATATGTTCAAAGCACATGAGCTCCACATAACGAATATCGGCTTGACTTAAGGTTTTTTTGTATTTGCCAAAATTATCTTTCATCACAGGTTTGGCAATATTGCCCCATGCACCTATACGGCTGGCATTCCGCCTAGTGCGCTTATCCTTGTAATAGTCCAGCATGGCTGGATCGTAATCTACCCCGACATGATGACACAGTTTTTCGGCCATGGTCGGGGTATCGGCGACAAGGTCTTCATAGCGAATCTGTAGGGCGCGGCCACTAGCGGCAATTTGCCTGTAATATTTCAAAGAAGCCACCTGGTCATTCAGCCATGCCCGCACCGCCCGCTTGACACCGCCAATCGTGCCATTGGTTTTTGTCCAACTGGCGGCGACATCGCGGGGATCTCTGACCATATAAACAAATCTAGCATCTGGCCAGTTAGCCAGCAAAAACGTCATAACTAGATAAGTATAGTTTTCCTTGACAAAACTCATGCGCTCCCCGGGGCGCATTTCTTTGGCATAGGTGTAATCCAATGCCTCGCGGATTGTCCGGTTCGGACAGGCGGCGTCCAATTCCGCCACGTCTATTTTTGTTTCCCACTCCGACAGCATATTTTCCTGACCTACCACCAGATCTTCACTAAATGCCCGCCAATTCTCCGTATTAGACGTGGGGAAGTAATTATGGGCGTTTAGGCCAAACAGCCGAAACAAATGCGACGACGGCGGCCCAGATATTTCGGGATGCCCGTTCATCAGCGAGACAATAAAATTAGACCCAGAGCGTTCCGTACACATTAAAAAAGTAAATTTCATTTGGCAAATTCCGGCTTAGGTGAGGACAATAGGATTTCTTTGGCACTTGGCCCATAATTCATCAGCAAGTCAAGGACTGACATATGGCTCTCAAAGCCTTTAAAATGCTGCTCATATATTGGATGCTGATAATTTTGAAAAACGGGCTGTACCCCGGCGTCTAAATATAGTTGTTCTTCCATATAGTCTTGTGCGGACGGTCCCGTATAAAATATATTGGCACCGCGTAATTGACAAAGTTCAATAACCCGCTCTTGTTTATCCTCCGATAAAACGGTCAATTCCGATGATTTAGAAAACACGGTATCTATGGCCATATAGTCGGCGATAGCTTTTATCAACGGTATGGTTAAATCAATTAACCGCTCTGGCCGCGTTAAAAAAACGGCTTCATAAATACCCATTATCTCAGAGTAATAATAGCACGGTTTATAATTCATCTCAAGCGCCGCCAAATGTTTACGGTGCCAATTAAGCTGATGGTTTATCCGGGTTTGGTTTAAGGACTGTCCCAATTTGCCGCGCTTTATGGGAATAGTCAGCCACATCCAACCATCTTTGGTGCGGATGCGGTTGCGGTTTCGCCAATCTTGTTTAGTATATTGCACATCATCCAAAAACATAAATTCGTCGCACAAAGCCATTTGCTCGAAATAGCCGAGCCAGGGTAGATAGACGGGTTGCATAATGGCTATGGATTTTTTGGGCTTGCTCATGATTTTACGGTTACAGATTCACGGTCGGTTTTCAGGCCGAGGCTCAGGAGCAATCCAACCGATGTGGCCAACAAGACGGCAAAGCGCATAAGCAGCGCGGCGCTAAGACCAATCGCCGGGTCAATGCCAAAAATCGTCGTGATGCCCGTATATGCGCCTTCGCGCACCCCGATGCCCCCCATAACGGGCAGGAGTGAACTTAAGGTGGCGACAACACTGGCCAGCAAAGCTACATAGAAATGTGTTTCAATATTCAATGCCATCAAAATACACCAAAATGATGCGCCCCTGAGCAAGACCATGATAATGCTTAATAGCCAAATCCGCAAAGTTATGGTTTTGGCGGCGGTGCGCGCCTCCTGTATCCAGCGCGGTAATTTGCGCCCGCGCAGAGCAAAAAAGATTGCCAGTAAAACTGCAAATGCAATCACCGCTGCCGTGCCGACAGACTTGATGATAGACTTTCCCATTTCCAAAAACTCAGCCTCGCCGCGAAATATAACCCAAACAGATGCGGCCATCGCCATCAGGCCGACACTGGAAAACCCGGCAATCCGCGAGGCCACAAGGTGGGCGGTTGGCTTAAACACTTTACCAGATTTAAGCGCATATCCGGCTACCCGATACCCATCGCCGCTAAACACCCCAAAGCCGAACTGCATGACAAAGGCACTTTGTAAGGCCAGTGCCAAATGGGTGCGGTAAGGCAAATCGTCTATGGGCGTCATCCAGTGCAAGCGCAGCGCGTCTAAACACCAAACCAATAATATCACAAAGCCGCCCAGACCCATCCAGCCCAGATGCGCCGTGCGAATGGCCGCAAAAGCTTCGCGCCAATCCACCCAGACAAATAATAATATGAGTGCGCCTATGCCCACGGCCAGCTTGAGCAATGTCATCAGCAGGGAAGGTTTTTTGCGGTTTTGCGCTTTAGCCATGTGTGGTCTCTATAAATGCAAGCAAAGCCGCAATAACCTCGTCTTGTTCGGCCGCGCTCATCGTCCCATAAAGGGGCAAACGTAATTGGGTGTCGGCGACGCGGTTTGTCACTGACATATCCCCGTGCGCTCGCCCGAATTTTAGCCCGCCTGGTGTTGAATGCAGAGGCACATAATGGGGCGCGGCGACAATACCGACACTGCGCATAAAGGCGGCGCATCTGTTGCGCTGTTCTTTGGTCGCGAACAACACCGAATATATATGGGCATTGTGTCCAGCTTTGGCCGGGATGTGGGGGGTTTGTAAATTGTTCAGCGGCGCAAGAGCTTTGTCATATCTCTGCCAAACTTTCATGCGCGCAGCGTTAATCTCGTCGGTACGCAAGAGCTGCTCAGACAGGACGG
>JALSHM010000044.1 GCA_026982235.1 Robiginitomaculum sp.
CATACCCGCATGGCGGCCATATGCCTTGGTCAATACATGGATGATTGTCGAAGTTTCACCGTGGGACTTGACCGACAATATATATCCGTCCGCACTCCACTTCATTGCTCATCTCTCATCATCAGACATCAAACTCAAGACCACTCTCAAGATATTTGCTGCGGTCTTCGCTCCAGTTTTCACGTACTTTGACGAATAAGAATAAATGCACTTTTTTGCCAAAACTCGCGCGCATATCGCGCCTTGCCATTTGCCCGATTTGCTTGATGGTTTGCCCACCCTTGCCCAGCACTATTGGCTTTTGCGATTTGCGGCGCACATAGATGATTTGCTCAATTTTTATATCGCCATTGTTCATTTGCATCCACTTTTCGGTTTCCACATGGGACGCATAGGGCAATTCATTGTGTAAGCGCATGAATAATTTTTCGCGGGTTATCTCTGCCGCCATCAGACGCGACGGAATATCCGCTGCTTGATCGGGTGGGTATAAATAGGAACCTACCGGCATGTCCTCAGCCAGCTTATCCGCCAACTGCTTGACGCCTGCGCCCTTCAGAGCCGAAATCATGAATATATCCGTATAAGCTTTTGTTTCTTCGAATATTTTTATCAATTCCAACAAATGCGATTTTTCCATTTCGTCGATTTTATTCAGGGCTAGATATACGGGGCGGTCACCGGAACGCTTGACCAAGCCTTTGACGACACGGTCCGTATCCCCGGCGGCCTTTTTATCCTGTCCGCTGGCTTGTGCGCCGTGCCTAACTTTGGCATAGGACGGCGCATCCACCACGTGAACAATGACATCAGCATCCGCCACCCCACTCCACGCGGCATGTACCATAGATCTGTCCAAACGCCCACCAGAGCCACCGCGCGGCTCAAAAATTCCGGGCGTATCCACCAACACAATTTGCGCACCCTCGTGCATAGCAATGCCGCGCACTTGAAAACGGGTGGTTTGGATTTTGTGAGTGACAATAGAAATTTTCTCCCCGACCAGCGCGTTAACCAGAGTAGACTTACCCGCATTGGGCGCACCGATAATGGCCGCAAAGCCGGCTTTGGTTTTTAAATCGTTCATGTTATTCGGGCCAATTTTCTAATAAATGCCGGGCGGCATAGCGCTCCGCATCTTTTTTGGATTTACCCGTGCCCTTTGCCGTACCAAGGCCGGGTACGTCAACCTCTATCACAAATAAAGGACGGTGATCCGGGCCGCTCCGCTGAGCAACCGTATAACTAGGCAGGCCATAACCTGCGGCAGAGGCTTTTTCTTGCAAATCGGTTTTTGGGTCTTTGTTATTTTTACTAAAGACATTTTCTATTTCGTCTTGCCAAAACGCGGCAAAAAATTCACTTGCGGCAGATAAACCGCCGTCCAGATATATGGCCGCGAGCAATGCCTCGCACGCATCCCCCAATATAGAGGTTTTATCCCGCCCGCCTTGTCGTACTTCAGAGGGCGACATCAGCAAATATGCCCCCAAGTCCACGCGCCGCGCCACCCGAGCACAGGCTTCCTTGCGCACCAAAGCATTCAGCCGCCGCGCCATACTACCTTCATTCCCGACATCAAGTCCGTACAATCGCTCTGCTGTCAACAATCCTAAAACCCGATCCCCAAGAAACTCTAGCCGTTCATAATTAGAGTTTTTACTGCGCCCATCACCATAGGACGGATGGGTTAAGGCTGTTTCGATAATTTTCTTATTCTTAAACTGGTAGCGGATTTCCGCCTCAAGCTTTGCCAAGCGCCTTAACATTTGGGGCGAAACTTTTGTTCTAGATTTCATTATATTAGACATTTACCGTAGTCCTTTTAAAAAGCGACTCCCGCGCATTTTACCCCATGTCCACGGTTTTTTGATACTAAACCCGTCCTCAACTGACAAGAGAATAAATTCTGCCCGCCCAACCAGGTGGCTCGCGGGCACATAGCCGACACCGCCAATTTGCGGACTATAACGACTATCCAATGATTGGTCGCGGTTGTCGCCCATGAAAAAATACTGTCCTGGCGGCACATTATAAACGCCCGTATTATCCACTTCACTACCGATTTTCTGATCGATAATCATATGTGATTTTTGCACATTAGAAAATGTCTCTCTATACAGGCTGATCTTAAGTGGATTACCCGCTTTATCCGTCTGTGTTGTCTCAGACAATTCCGCAATGTGTTGCGCACGGCCATTGATATATAAAACCCCATCTTTCATCTGAATTTCATCCCCTGGCAGGCCAACCAAGCGTTTAACATAAAACACTTTGCTCTCTGCGGGTTTGAAAACAATAATATCACCGCGTGCGGGCGCATTTTCAAAAATACGTCCCTTAGATATGGGTAATTCTACAAATGGCGCCGCATATTTCCCATAGCCCAAAGAGTATTTACTGGTAATCAAATAATCCCCCTTATACAAATTAGGCTCCATAGAGCTTGAGGGGATACGAAAAGGTCTGAACAAAAAAGTGCTGATAAAAAAAGCGATGAGCATAGCCATCGTGATGGTTTTAAGCGTTTCAAAAATGAAACCCCCAATACCAATTTTTCTGTTTTGATTATCAGTCGGATTGCTCATAGCACCTCTATCATCACAAAAGCTTGGGCATAGGGATAATCATCGCTCAAGCTAAGGTGAATTTTCCACGTTTGGCCGTCTTGTATATGTGCTTGTAGCCGCTTGAGTGCCCCTGCGTGCAAAACAATCTCTGGCTTGCCCGAGGGGTGGTTGACCACCTCCACATCATGCCAAGACAAAGCCCCTGTATGGGTGCCCGCCAAGGCTTTAGCTGTCGCCTCTTTTGCGGCAAAGCGCTTGGCGTATGAGCTAGCCCGCGTGGAACTGGCATCTGAACGCGCCCGCTCAGCCTTAGTAAAAACCTTGTGCGGGAACCGCTCGCCAAACTTTTCAAGCAAGGATTCAATACGGCGTATATCACAAAGGTCTGTGCCAATTCCAATTATCAAGATGCAATCTCACGCGCCGCGTCCATCAGCCTGCGCATTTCCTCTATGGCGGGTCTTAGACCCATGGTTATGGCCTCACCGATGATGAAATGCCCTATATTCAGCTCTTTGGCTTCGGGAATGGCCGCAATTGCCGTCACATTGTCAAAGGTCAAGCCGTGGCCGTAATGGACTTCCAGACCGAGTTTATCTGCTTGCCTCGCCCCTGCCCGCATGGCGTCTAGTAAGGCTTCTGCCTTATCCGTATCGCCCATATCCAAAGCATGGGCATAAGCACCAGTGTGAAATTCCACGACCTGCGCACCGCAGGACTTGCTGGCGCTGATTTGGTGTGGGACAGCTTCTATGAACAGGGACACCCGGCTGCCATTCTCAGCTAATGCACGGGCAATCGGGGTGATTTGATTGTGCAAATTGGCCGCATCTAACCCGCCCTCTGTGGTGCGTTCTGTGCGTTTTTCAGGGACAAGACAAACGGCGTGCGGCTTGATGGCAAGGGCGATTTCCGCCATTTCTTCAACGCCAGCCATTTCAAAATTAAGCGGCTTGCCCAGTTCCAAACATAAAGCCTGTAAACGCTTCATATCTGCATCGTTAATATGACGGCGATCTTCGCGCAGATGGGCTGTGATACCATCAGCCCCCGCCTTTATTGCCAGCCGCGCTGCATCTACCGGATCAGGGTGCAGGCCACCGCGCGCATTGCGCAAGGTGGCGACATGGTCGATATTGACGCCTAATCGTAGGTATTTTTGTGGCAACATTATTTGAGACCCCGACTGCCTGGTTTAATCGCGGGCAGTGCCGCAAGCTCAGGCGGCAAATCATTTTTGTCGTAGGACGGAAACACCCGTGATGCCAGACTAATCAGCGGCACACCAATATCCGCCTTACCACCTGAGCGGTCAAACAAACATGCGCCCGCAATCACCTCAGCGCCCGTCGCATTGATTGCGGCAATACATTCGCGCGAACTGAGACCTGTGGAGATAATATCTTCCATCATCAAAACTTTTTCGCCGGGTTCTAGTGTAAAGCCGCGCCGCAAGGTAAATTCGCCGTTCTCGCGCTCAACGAAAATAGATTCCAGCCCCATTTGCCGTGCCATTTCATAACCCGGAATGACCCCGCCCATGGCCGGAGCCACGATGATATCTGGCATAACGTCCAATGTGGCTTTTATTTTATGCGCCAAAGCCGCACATAATTTTGCCGTCAGATCCGGGTTTTTAAACACGAATGCTTTTTGCAAAAAAACCGGACTGCGCCGCCCACTCGACAGAATAAAATGCCCCTCTAGCAGCGCACCCGCCTGTTTAAACACGTCTAAAACGTCATCTGTATTCATTATCTTGTTCCTAAATATTTTCTACACATCAGCCCTGGCGCGACGTACGGACACTACATAGGCACTTGCGCGCATGGCTGCAACAATTTGTGAGAGGTGGCGTGTATCGGTAACTTCAATATCCATGACCATATCAAAAAACGACGGGGAGCGTTTGAGGGTCTTGATATTGGTCACATTCCCCCCTGCCTCACCGATTATCGCCGTCACTGCCGCCAAAGCACCGGGTACATGTTCAAGCGTGGTAGTCACTTGACCAACCGAAGCGGTTTTTTCTGCTGATTTTCGCCACGCCAAATCAATCCACAATTCCGGCTGATCCTCAAGACTCGCCAAAAGGTCACAATCAATCGTATGAATGACAATGCCTTTATCCTTGGTCAAAATACCGACAATCCGATCCCCAGGAATAGGGTAGCAGCATTCCCCAATATGTAGACCGCGCCCTTCTTGAAGACCGTCCCCTTTCACATAGAGTTTCGCCGTACTGTCATCAATTAAATCCCGGTTCTCCACCGCGCCTGCGGGCACATGCTCACTGCGTCCGGGAAAAACACCATTCATAAAATCACTAATGGCCAGATTACCACTGCCCAATGCAATATATAAATCGTCCACGCTGTTATATTGCAATCGTGTCAAAGAATCCTCAAGAGCAGTTTCGCTGAGCGTTTTATCTTCTCGAGCAAAGGCATGATCTGCGAGTTTATAGCCAATTTCCCGAAAGCCCGCACTCTCGCCTTTTCTGGCTAAGCGCCGCAAGGCCGAACGGGCTTTACCGGTTACGACCATACTTTCCCACCCCGGATTAAGCTCTGGCGTCCCGCCGCGAATAATCTTGACCACATCCCCATTTTTCAAGCGTGTGCGCAAGGGTTTTTCTTGTCGGTTTATCAAAGCACCAATACAGGTATCGCCAACTTTCGTATGCACGGCATAGGCAAAATCGAGCGGTGTCGCCCCTTGGGGCAACGCAATCAATTCACCCTTGGGGGTGAATGTAAAGACCTGATCGGCGAACATTTCCAGCTTAGCATATTCCAAAAATTCGCCCGCATCCCCGCCGTGTTCCATCATTTCGACCAAGTGCCGAATTCGGATTAAAGGATCATATTCGCCAGACTTGGAATTATCATATTCATAGCTATTGTCTTTATAGCTCCAATGGGCGGCAATACCGCGCTCGGCCAGATCGTTCATAGCTTCGGTGCGTATCTGGATTTCAACCCGCTGATTATCCGGCCCTAAAATGGTTGTGTGGACACTCTGATAGCCATTGGGTTTGGGCACAGAAATGAAATCCCGAAACCGCGCAGGTACACAGCGAAATTTAATATGCAATAAGCCCAAAACTTCATAGCAATCTTCAACACTGTCAACAATAACGCGAAAAGCGTAAATATCGGCGAC
>JALSHM010000045.1 GCA_026982235.1 Robiginitomaculum sp.
CTGCACTGTATACAGTAAAGGCAAACGATTTTACTCCAGACATTGAAAGTCTTGGTCTTTCGCTAGCCGACTATCCTGACATTCCTAAAACAGGTGCAGGCCGTAAAGGAGCATTATGGGGAATAACAATAGGATACTTTTTAAAACAAAATAAAAGAATGGTTTTTACTGTTGAAAATGGAAAAATTCAGGTGCATGGCATTCGTATTTTAGGTGAAAGTGCAGATTATGTTGCCTATGATGAAAAAGATTTGCCAATCGGCACACCAGTAATAGTTGGCAAAAAAAATCAATGACCCAGATTGGTATTTCCGTCCATAATCTTGGTAAAGTCTTTGGTAAGAGGGGCGGTGAAGTTAAAAACAAGGGTGTTGGTAAAAATGGTGATGGTCAAACTATTATTTTCAAGGACTGGTCTTGCGTTTTTAACACTGGGGAATTGTCAATTATTTATGGCCGCTCTGGCAGTGGTAAAACCACTCTTTTGTCTTTGCTTGGGCTTTTGGACACACCCGATTCAGGCGACATAAAAATAGGCAATATAAATCCTTATAAAATGTCAGCCCGCAAGCGCGCCCTATTTCGCCGTCAAACATTTAGCTATATTTTCCAGCGCACCGGTCTGATTGATGGTATGAGCATCAAACAAAACCTGACTTTGCCTTTGCGTTATCGCGCACTGCCCAATAATTATAAATCTGTTGCA
This sequence comes from Robiginitomaculum sp., assembly GCA_026982235.1. GTDB lineage: Bacteria > Pseudomonadota > Alphaproteobacteria > Caulobacterales > Maricaulaceae > Robiginitomaculum_A. Next base: position 707 of record JALSHM010000045.1, read on the forward strand.
AACCTCAACAAAGCTATGGAACAAGCCGCAATTGATTTACCCTTATCACGCAAAGCCGCTAATCTGTCCGGTGGTGAGCGCATGCGCGTTGCCATTGCGCGGGCTTTGGTAGTTCCGTTTGAGATTTTATTGTGTGATGAACCTACTGCCGCTTTAGATGAGGAAACCTCGCATATTATTTGTAAAACTCTGCTAAATTTAGCACGCAATGGCAAAACCGTAATCATAGCCTCGCATGATCCGCTAATGCACGAATATGCCGATTGCCTGATAAATCTGGAGGAGGGATGAGCTCATTATTATTAGCCATATGGTCGCTTTGGCAAAGACGCGGACGAGTAGTGCTGGCGGCACTGGCGCTAGCTTTTGGTATTGCCTCGGTAATTCTTGGCCTGTCCATTGTCTCTGGCTATCAAAAAGAAATAGAAAAGATGACTTTTGGTGCTTATTCGCGCGCTTTAATTATTCGTGAAAACAAGCTAGTTTTAGATGTTTATGGGCCACCAAACCTGGCCGATGGTCAAGCACTTAAATCATCGTTGGAGGGATTTGAAAACATTATTTTTCGCCGTAGTTCGCAAATTGAAGTGCGTCATAGCCGCGAAACATATTATACCAAAGCTGTCGGTTTTTTTGGTGATTTTTCACTGGAAACCGGCGACAGGCTTTATTGGGGAAAGCTTCCAGATACCAATACCAAAGAGGCAAAAAGACAATGCCTTTTAGGATATAGGCTTGCGGCCAAGCTAAAAATATTAAGAACAAAGACCAAGCCAAAAACCATTATTGTAAATGATGCAATATGCGATTTAGTTGGCATTATGGCCGAACCGGAAAGCCGCATAGAGGAAGCTTATGGTCTGGCGGTTGTAATGCCGTTTAATTTTCTGGTGCACTATGTAGATAATAGCGAGGATCGCGGTGTGGACGAACTTGACCAGATAACCGTAATTTTTAAACCAGATGTCAAGCTGGCCGACAAAACCCGCAAGGCCGACAGAATTATGCGCAAAAATCACGGTATCCCACAAACCCATGCCAGCGGCTTTACCTATAATGATGAAAATTTCCCGCTAAAAGCTTTGGAAAAACAACGTAATCTTGTCGGTATGATTATTCTTGTATTAGGCGGGCTTAGCGTGCTAGTTTCGGCACTTGGTTTTGGTGTTATATGGGTTAATATGCTAACGGCACGCAAAAGCGAAATTGCCACACAAATTGCAGTTGGCGCGAGTTTTACCAAGCTTTTATTACAACTAATTGCCGAAGTGTGTTTTATTGCTATTTCAGCGGCATTTATTGGCTTTGGGTTGTCTTATTTTATTGGTCATGCCCTACAAGAAATGCTTGGAATAACAATTATTATTCCGCCCATTCAGATTTTATGGATTGTCGGGTTTTCGGTTTTGTTAGCAATTATTATTGCCATGCAAGCCATATTATCGGTCGCCCTACAACCTTTGTCAAACCTGGTGAAATAGCACACTGTCACATATCAGCCAATGGGTAGGCGTTGGTGACCAGCTCGCACAATCTGGCATCCAGCACATGGGTTATCTGGGCATGGGCGCATCCGCTTATAAAAACTGTCGCCAAAACCAATATGAATGTTTTGCGCATAATATTATCCCTTTTTTGCTTGCCTAGCATAGGCTATGTTCAAACAGCAATTACAAAATAATAGAGACTTTATGCCATTTCCGTTCTTTCCGTTTCGCCGTAAAAAGAGCAAACCCGTGGTGCGCCACAAAAGGAATGTCGAAATTCCTGTGACGCCCATGCCGATCGCAAATGAGCAAGTGCGGCGGCATTTTTATAATGAGCCAGGGTTTCAAGCCTATGGTACATTTTTTGCCCATTGGGGTGGTATGATAACTGCGGGGCATGTCCTCAGCGAAGCTCAAGATAAATTGCCACCCTTTGCCAGCGGCGCCGTAGACGCTTGGCCGGGTGGCCAAAATGGGCTAGGTTTGGATGCGGCGCTGATTGGTTGTGTATTACCGCAAACCAGCCCCGCTGACCCAAAGCCTGGCCAAAGCGTTATTTGCCGGGGATATCCGGCTGGCTCCGCCCATGCGGCGACCCGCACAGCCAAAGTTTATATGCAAAGACCCGGCGCCCCGGACACTTGGATTGCCCGTATTTTTGAACCCGACGAACCCGTAGTGACGGGCATGAGCGGCGGACCGGTTTTTGATGCACAGACGGGCGAACCAATAGGTATTCTCATCACCCGTAATTCTCCAGCCGACCTTGACAATGACCGTGACCCGGACGAAAGCTTTGATTTTGTATCTTTGGCGGGCGTATGGCGCGCTTTAAATGCTGGGGGGAATTATGTCTGATACACCACTAAAAGCACTGATTATTGGCGCAGGTTTTGCCGGGATTGCCGCAGCGATTAAATTACGCGAAGCGGGCATTGACGATTTTATTATTGCCGAAAAAACGGGCGGGCTAAGCGGTACTTGGTATGACAATATCTATCCCGGAGCCGCTTGTGATGTGCCGTCGGTTCTGTATTCATTTTCTTTCGCCCCTAATCCAAATTGGAGCCGCAGGTTTTCACCGTCGGATGAAATCCGCGAATATGTCGAACATGTGGTCGAAAAATACGATCTGGCGAAACATATCCGCCCGCACACGGAAATTGTGTCTGCTACATTTGACGAAGACGCAGCGCTTTGGCACGCGCAGACCAAAGACGGCGAAACCATTACGGCGCGTTTCCTTATCGCCAGTGTGGCCATTCTCGGCACGCCAAAACTGCCGGACATTGAGGGTATGGACGATTTTGAGGGGGCGCAATTCCATTCAGCCCGCTGGGATAAAAGCGTCGATTTAACGGGTAAGCGCATCGCCATTATTGGTAGTGCCGCCAGTACGATACAAATCGCCCCAGCGGTCGCCAAAACCTGCGCCGAAGTTTCCATCTTCCAACGCACGCCTAATTGGATAATTCCCCGTGCCGATAGAGCCTATACCAAGTTTGAAAAAACCATGTTCGCCCGCCTGCCATTGACACAGAAACTCACGCGGCTGGCGATTTATTTATATCTTGATGTGATGTTTTACCGGGTGTTTAAAGGCCAAGGCTTGATAAATGCATATTTGACACGACACGCTAATCATATACGGGCGAAAAAAATAAAAGACCCAAAATTGCGGGCAAAACTCACGCCCGATTATCCCATAGGCTGTAAGCGGGTTTTGCTTTCGGATGATTATTACGACACCATAAACCGCGACAATGTTGAGCTGGTGACAGACGGGATTGACCGGATAACGCGGGCCGGGGTCAAACTCACAAATGGCCGGGAAATTGCCGCTGATGTCATCGCCTATGCAACCGGGTTCCAGGCTACGGCGTTTCTTCCCCATCTGGATTTAACTGGCGCGGGCGGTGCGAAGCTGAATGCATGGCGCAAAAACCCCAAAGCCCATAAAGGCCTTGTCATACCCGACATGCCCAATGCGTTCTTTTTGCTTGGCCCCAATACGGGGCTTGGCCATGCCTCGATGATTTTGATGATCGAAGCCCAAACCCCCTATATGGTAGAGATGATAAAAAATGTGCCAGACGGCAAATATTTCACCGTTAAACCCGACGCGCTCAAAGCCTATAATGACCGCATACAAGCCCGCCTCAAAACCTCAATCTGGTCCACATCTTGCCAAAGCTGGTATAAAACTGAGGACGGCGACATCCCAACCCTATGGCCCTATCCGGTCTATAGCTATAAAAAAATCATGCGCCACTTGGATATGGCTGAGTATAATCTCAGGGGTTAGATAACCTATGATTTCCACTTATTGACTTTGCGGTCGAATTTGTTACCCTGTGCCTGAAATTTTTTTAGGGCCTGAAAAACTTTTGGGAGCATGGTTTATGGCTAAGGCAAATATTGCACAACCCTTTAACCGCGAAGTACAATATGCGGCGAAACGGCGGGCGGTTATTCGGGCGGCTGCGGGGGCATTTCGTAGGCGCGGCTATCACAATACGTCTATGGTTTGGATTGCCAAATCCCTGGGCCTGTCCAAGGCGGCGCTTTATTATTATGTGAAGTCCAAGGAAGAAATTTTATATGAATGTCATATCATGGTTTATGACGCCATGGACGAGGTGGTGAAATCCGTGCGCGGTAAAGGCGCGAATGGTCTTGAAAAGCTCAAACGATTATACGGGGCATTTGCCGCACTCATGACCCGCGATGGTCTGGCTTTGCTGGCAGATGTGGACAGTTTAAAGGGGGCGTTTCAGACGGAAGTCTTGGGGCGGCGCGGTAAGATTGAGCGGGCTGTGACCCGCATTGTCGAGGGCGGTATGAAAGACGGTTCCATCAAAAAAGCCGACCCGAAAATTACGGTGTTTTTCTTTATGGGGGCGCTCAACTGGCTCAATGTTTGGTACGAGCCGGGCGGTCGGCTCAGCGGGGAAATCATCGCAGAAACATTTGTCACACAAATGAGCGACGGTATCGCGTCATAAATGCATAGCACATATGTGGCCTCTATGGGGTGTTGCCCCTTGGGTATTTTCCTATAGATTAGCCATATGACATCAAAAAACCAAAAGCCAAAGCTAGAATTTTTCACGGATACTGCGCCAGAAGCTGGCATGGTCACAGAGATAACAGACGGGGTTTTTTGGCTGCGCATGACATTGCCCATGGCGGGGCTGGATCATATCAATCTGTATTTTCTAAAGGACGGCGACACATTTGTTGTTGTCGATACCGGACTTGGCTGGAAAGACGCAATGGATATATGGGAGGGCGTATTTGCCGACCATATGAACGGTGCCCCTGTTAACCGGGTTATCTGCACCCATTTGCACCCGGATCATGCCGGGCTGGCCGGATGGATGTGCCGCAAATTTGACGCCCCCTTACTCATGACTATGGGAGAATATTTTCTGTGTCGTTTAATGGCGGCGGATACAGGTAATCCTGCGCCCAAAGAGGGCATAGAATTTTATGAACGCGCCGGATTTAGCGACGAG
>JALSHM010000046.1 GCA_026982235.1 Robiginitomaculum sp.
ATACCACTAGCACAATGGGCTAGAACAGGGCCTGCCGCATTGTTTAAAGTTTTGGCCATTGAGGTTAATAGTTCTGGCGTTATCTGGCCAGGTCTCATTGGCAGATGTACATAATCCAACCCAGCTTCTTGGGCTAATTTTTCTATATCACCAGCAAATGGCTGTCCCGGTTTCTCCATGTCTGGACGATTATTGATAATCGTGGTAAAACCAGACTCCTTAATGAAGTCCAACTGCTCCGGAAATATCTGTGCGCATACAGATACACTATCCGATAATTTATTGAATTTTGTCATGGAATGTTCCCACCTTAATATTAGCTCCCCCTAATATATAGGGAGGAATTTTCAATTGCCAAGATGTTTTTACGCTAAAGCCCCAATGCTTTCGCAGCCCAAAATGTTAACCCCGCCGCAATATAGGCCAGTGCAAACAAATATCCAAACATGATGAGTGGCCATTTCCAGCTATTTGTTTCCTTGCGGGTAATTGCCAAAGTCGACAAACACTGCGGGGCAAAAACAAACCAAGCAATAAATGCTAGCCCTGTGGGCAGAGACCAATGAGCTGCGATGAGCGATTGAATAGCGTCCGCATTTTCATTGACGGCTTGAACGCCGTATGTGATTTCCAAAGATGACACAGCCACTTCGCGCGCTGCCATGGCAGGTATCAATGCGATAATCATTTCCAAATTAAACCCAATGGGCGCAAATATAGGCTCTAATACCCGCCCAAGCATACCGGCAAAACTATTACGGATAACACCATCATTATTTGGATATGTAGACAAAAACCAAATAATAATGGAGGCCGGCAAAATAATTCGCCCTGCCCGCTTAATAAAGATCATAGCCCGCTGCCACAACCCTAGCAAATATCCCTTTAGAGACGGTATTTTATAGCCTGGCATTTCCAAAAGCAAAGTAGGCTTGCCACCTTTGAGGAGCGTTTTCTTAAGGGCAAAGGCAGCAATAAATGCAAATACGATACCAATGATGACTAAGCCAAACATGGTCAGGCCTTGCACATTAAATATACCAAGATTTGTTCTAGGTATGAATGCACCCACGAGCATAAAATATACGGGCCAACGCGCCGAACACGTCATCAGTGGTGCAATCATAATCGTAGTCAATCTATCGCGTTCATTCTCAATTGAGCGAGCTGCCATAATACCGGGAATGGCGCAAGCAAAGCTGGACAGGAGCGGGATAAATGCGCGCCCATTTAGCCCGACCTTAGCCATCAAACTGTCAATCAGAAAAGCAGCTCTGGTCATATACCCAGAGCTTTCAAGCGCCAAAATAAACATAAAGAGAATAATTATTTGCGGTAAAAACACGATAACCGCCCCAACACCATTGATTACGCCGTCCACCAGTAAAGACTTAAACCACCCCTCCCCCAAAAACATACCGACAAAGGTACCAATACTAGCTGTCCAGTTTTCAAGTAAAGTTATAAACGGCGCCGACCATGCATAGACTGCTTGGAACATGACAAACAAAATCAGTAATAAAAGAATAGGCCCGATGATGGGATGCAACACAATATTGTCTATTTTGGTTGTGATATTCTGGGCAGTCGGAGAAGTCACATGGGCACGGGTAATGGCGCGAGCTTTACTTTGTAGCGTCTTCAAATCCTCACCGTCCGAACGAGGAGGCTCAACACTGCCATTTACAATATCCCGTCCCCAGCTATCAAGCTTATCTACCAAAGCCTGTCGCCCGGCAGTACGAACGGCAACGCAGGTAATAACCGGAACACCGATTTCTTTCTCAACCTGCTGCAGGTCAATCTCAACACCATCCCGTGCCGCCATATCCATCATATTGAGGACAACAATCATTGGCAGGCCGTAATTTTTTGCTTGCAGAACATTATGCAAATGCGTGCGGATTTGCGCAGCGTCCATAACCACAATTAAAGCGTCAGGCGCTTGCTCGCCCTCTAGTCGACCGTGAACAGCATCAAGTGTGACGCGCTCGTCTGCGCTATGACCACAATCCCCGTAAATCCCGGGTAAATCCATCAGCCGTATTATTTGTCCGGACTTTGTCTCGAAATTCCCAACGGCATACTCGACTGTAACCCCGGGGTAATTAGCAATCTTAGCCCGCCCGCCCGTAAGCGCGTTAAATACAGACGACTTGCCACAATTGGGTGCCCCCAATAAAGCAATAGAGATTGGAGCTTTATTCGTCATTCGCTAGCAGACCCACACGCGCCACAACAAGGCTTCTCCACACTGGTTGGCAGTCCGTGAATATCACAGACGTCCGTATTCCCCATATCTCTATGTAAGTCAGCAGGTATTACACGAATCATTTTGGCCTCGCCCGGGCGCATAGCTATTGCCGTACCGTGCAATTTCACATTTAACGGCGAGCGGCCAAATAGACCCACATGTAGTATTTCCACTAAATCCCCCTCGGCAAAACCAATTTCTCGTAGCCTGATCTGGTCATGCTCCGCAACGCCATTAAAGCCACAAATCCGCGCAGGTCTATTCTTTTTCAGCATGAATAGTGTTGTTTCTGCATTTTGTAGGTCTGTCATACCGGCTGTATATGCGAACTATTCGCAATTGCAAAGCAAAAACTTTGGCTATTTTGTCGCACACTAAATAAATGCAGAACTTGAAACTTTCCCCGTAGACATATGTTTACGATTTGCCTATAAGCCCGCTTCATTAGGTCATTAAATAATGGCCTACGGTAAGGCCGCATAGCTCAGTTGGTAGAGCAACGGATTGAAAATCCGTGTGTCCCTGGTTCAAATCCAGGTGCGGCCACCATTTTTTACTTATATCAACCCAAAAGCCTTTCAACCTTGAAACCGTCTCACCCAAACAAGCTATCACCCCTCTCGTGCTTTCAAAGAGACACTCTCCAAACTAGTCACACCTCAATAGAAAAATCAGCAAAAGAAAAACTTGAACATGGGCTAGCACAATTATGTGGATTACATGTTGCGCCAATATAAAATTAGTGTATTTCTCTGCAAATATATGACCATCAAAGCTCGATAAGCATTTTGGTGACATATAGGTGACATATTTAGCTTTTTAGCAGATAAAACCATAATAACGCCGCAGTAGCTCAGTGGTAGAGCGCATCATTGGTAATGATGAGGTCGGGAGTTCAATTCTCCCTTGCGGCACCATTTTCCCCAATAGAAACAATAGTTATTTTACATTTCCCCAACTATGGCAGTGACAATTTGCATACATTTGACTTGGAGTGTGTGTTCATAATCTTTGACGGTTACTCGTCGGTGTTGTCGTTCAAGACTGTTTTTACTTTCTCGGCTAGTTGAATTAGGGTAAAGGGCTTGGGGAGGAAGGTTACATCTGGCTCTTCGGCAAGAAGATCGGAGAACTCTTCTTCGGCGTAACCAGAAATAAAGACTATTTTTGCTTCTCCGAGTAGAGCGCGCCCTTTCTTGAGCAGTGTCGGCCCATCCATACCGGGCATGACTACATCGGAAATCATCAAATCAAATGTTTCGTCGCCACCTTCCAATATTTCAAAGGCCTCATCGCCGTTTTCGGCTTCAACAACTGTATAACCACGTTTGCGTAGCGTTTTAGCCGCTATCACCCGCACATTTGCCTCGTCCTCGACAAATAATATACTGCCCTCGCCGGATAGATCTGAAGGTTTTAGTCGTGCTTGGTCGATTTGGGGTTTAGGTTTTGGTGAAATTTGCGTATCACCAATCGCAGTCGGAATATAGACACTAAATGTTGTGCCGACACCCAGCTCACTTTCAACACGTAAATGCCCGCCAGATTGCTGGACAATACCATAGACAGTCGCAAGGCCAAGACCTGTGCCTTTGCCTTGAGCCTTTGTAGTAAAGAAAGGCTCGAATATTTTGTCCTTTGTTTCTTTGTCCATGCCTGTGCCGGTATCTGTAACATCGAAGCGTACATATGTCCCGGTATCGCGAAGGGCTATGCCTTGGCGCTCCAATTCTTCATCGCTGACTTTAGCAGATGTGAGTACGATAGTACCGCCGCCTTTTTCCAGCATAGCATCACGAGCATTGACACACAGGTTAAGCAAAACCGTATCGAGTTGTCCTTTATCTGCCAATATTGGCAAGAGACCGCGCCCGTGAACCACTTCCAGCTTTACGCGCTCTACCAGAACATCTTGTAGTAAATGAGTTAAGTCCGACAAGGTATCAGTCACATCCAACACTACAGCACGCAGAGTTTGTTTGCGCGAGAACGCCAATAATTTGCGCACAAGACCGGTCGCGCGCGAGACCGTTTGATTGATTTTTTGAAGTTCAGGGTAAGACGGGTCGCCGATCGGGTGGCGCCCCAAAAGCACATCAGTGTTCAGACGTATGGCCGTAAGCAGATTGTTAAATTCGTGCGCCAGACCCGCCGCTAACTGTCCAATCGCCTGCATTTTCTGAGACTGGCCTAGTTGATCTTCCAACATTTTACGGCTGCTAATATCTATTATATAGGCTGTACAACCATCAGTATTTGGCTCAGAAAAATACACATCCACAGGGTGCCCTTCCGCCCCGCTGAGCCGCATGTCAGCGGGACCATCTTGCACATTGATTCCTGCCGATATAAATGCCTTACTAGCTTCTGTCGGGGCGAATAGCGATTTAAAATCTGCACCGTCTGCAATATCATGTCCAATCATTCTTGATAGTGCGCTATTGGTGTTAATAATTTTTGCAGTGTTCAAATCCGTACTGTCAATCCTGACCACACCGAATGGAGCATCGCCCATACCCGCGCTAGGCGAGGCGTCGAGATTGGCTGTTTGTGATTCTTGAGTCATGCTTTCTATAAGTACATTTTCTTCGCTGGCATCTTTTATGGATTCTGCAGACTCATCGGTGCGGTTACCAAGTCCGGAATGGCCATAGACGGCCACACTGGCATAAACATCCCCCGAATCCATTTCATGCCAGCCACCCATTAAAACTACAGGCGACACAACGCCTTTTTGTGTAATCAATCGAGTATCACTGCGAACGGTTCTACCTGGACTTTTAGGGCTGTCCAATAACGCACCCGGGCTTTCGATAAACTCAGCCATATTTGTAGGCGCAGTATCGCTGTCGACGCCCAACCAACCCTGTAATATTGAATTGGTTTTAAGGACTGTACCATCGCTTGCGACCGAAAACAAACCAACAGGTGCTTCAGCAAGCAAAGGCTCCGAAGTCTCATGATTGGCTACACTCATAATTTGCCATAATTGCCCCTCCGCAATGGACGACACTCTGACTTTATAGGAATTATATTCACCTTGCGCATCTAATGTTCGGATAATTTCCTCGCCAATATCATTGTGCGATGTTGTATGATGCAAGCGGAATATAGCTGCGGATGCAGATTTTTCTTTTTTAGCAAATAAGCGTTCTATGGACGGCGGCGAGCTTTCCAATACCTCTACACCCAATTCTTTAGCCAATTCGTAATAAGCGGGATTGGCCAAAATTGGCTTACCTTCAGAAACAATAAGGCTAGGGATTTGTTGGGCATTAAATGATGATAGCAAATGCGTGTTATCGCCAGCCTGCGACCCTAAATGTTCAAGGGTAGATTGACGGTGAAAGAAAATGGTCAGGCTTGCCAATATAGACACAATAGTGATGCCCAAAAGCAAAACAAAAG
>JALSHM010000047.1 GCA_026982235.1 Robiginitomaculum sp.
TCGCGAACAACACTGAATATATGTGGGCATTGTGTCCGACTTTGGCCGGGATGTGGGGGGTTTGTAAATTGTTCAGCGGCGCAAGAGCTTTGTCATATCTCTGCCAAACTTTCATGCGCGCAGCGTTAATCTCGTCGGTACGCAAGAGCTGCTCAGACAGGACGGCGGAGGCCAGTTCGCTAAGCTGGTAGCTGGAACCCAATGTTTGCCATTGATATTTCGTGACCTGTCGTTTGAGAAAATCTGAACGATCCGTGCCTTTATCGCGGATGATTTCGGACGTGCTGACCAGCGCCGGATCGTTGATCAGTAAAGCCCCACCCTCCCCACAGGTAATGTTTTTGGTGTGGTGGAAACTAAACCCGCTCATCGCCCCAAACGAACCTAGCGGCTTGCCGTCCCATGTGGCACCAATGGCCTGCGCCGCGTCTTCAAGCAGAACAATATTGTGTTCTTTGCACAGGGCGGTGAAACCATCCATATCACAGCCAACCCCACCATAATGCACCAGCATAATGGCGCGGGTTTTGGGGGTTATGGCCGCCCGCGCCGCCGCTAAATCCAGATTAAATGTATGGGGGTCAATTTCGGCAAACACCGGAACCGCCCCGCGCAGGGCAAAAGCCCCCGCCGTCGAGACAAAGGTGAAAGACGGCATAATGACCTCATCGCCCGCCCCAAGGTCAAGCGCCAATGCCATCATCTCTAGGGACGCCGTGCAAGACGGCGTAATAAGCGCCCGTTTGCATCCGGCCCAATCCTCAAACCAGCGCTCACATTTCATAGCCATAGCACCGCCGCCCTCCAGCTTGCCTGAACGGATTGCCGTCTCTATGGCGGCGCGTTCCGCCGCGCCGTAATCTGGCTTGCAAAACGCAATGCGGATGTCATGTGTGTCACTCATGGCTTTTGCTATAGCCCGGTTTTGGCCTATACAAAAGCACATCTTTTTGCGAGCGCGGCGGCCTTGCCTTTAGCACTAATTCATATCCGTCCGGGAAATCAATTCCGATAGCCCGCAGCGCCGCACCGTCCAAATGACGTTTATGCTCTGGCGCATCTATGATCCATGCCGACTTTAGCGCGTTCGCGTCCATGCGCGCCAAAATAAATGCGAACGTATTTTGCGACGTTTTTTCCGTAGCGATCAACCACGGCACGCTCATCAGTTTTGCATCTAAATGATAGGCGAGAAACGGCGACATACCGGACAGATCAATCAAATATGCCCGCTCACCATCTGCACCAAATTGGTCGTAAAACTGCCCCATTTGATTTAGATATTTTGCCGTTACCGCGTCGACTTTTAATGTGCCGCCTGCACCGCCGCGAATACTGATTTGCGTGGTTTGCGCGGATAAAGGGGCGGGTAGTCTATAGGGTTTGTTTTGCGCTAATTGATACACACTATAGGGCACGCATAACAGCGCTGCCAGCACGCTCATGTGCCAATAAATGGGCAATGATTTGCGCAAGAATATGAGAGATAGCACACAAACCGCAACCAAAAATCCGCCAGAGAATAAGCTTTGCTTTAGCCATAAATTACCCGTGCCAAAGGCAAATATATAGGGCATAACCAGTAGGATCAATATAGCTATACGCCCGCGCACAGTTTTATCGCCCCCAAACACATGGCGCAGGAGCAGTGTGGCCAATAAGACCAATGCCAGTACCAATAAATAACCAGAGACCTCAACATCACGAGGGTATTGCCCGTCCCTATAATGCGTGCCAAATTTAACTGCCATACCCAAAAACCCAATGGCCGACATGACAAATAATACCTGTCTGACCGATTTGCTTTGGACATATTTCAGCCCCGCAAAAACCGCACCCGCAATACTGGCGAAAATCCACGGTAAATAGGCGCGACTTTCTACGCCTATATCACGTAAAAATCGGCTTATTGCGCCAAAAACATCCGTGTGCCGCCCGCGTATTTGCCGCATTTCTAACCCAGCCATTTGCCTGTCCCATATGACCGAAAGCGGCTCGACAGCGAAATGGGTCAGTAGCAAAAATAACACCCCGCCCAGCAGGCCAAAGCCCGCGAGCTTTAGGGTCATGCCGGACCATGCCGATTTGGCCTGTGACAGATAAAACCCCACCGCCAAGCCGAAAAACAAAACCGCGCTTGTCGCCCGGCTCAAAACAAGCCCGGCCAATAAAAATCCAGTGAGCAGTGCAAGCCCGTAGAAAAATTTGCCCGCAATCCCTGTGCGAGCGATAGCACACAGCCATAAAACCAGCCCGCTCAAAGCATAGAGTAATATCACCGCCATCGCATTATAAGACGGGTCAGGCAACCACCAAAAATAATACAGATAAACGCTGGCCCAAATGGCCAGAAAAGCGGCCAAATTCGCAGGTGATTTGCGGTAATCGAGGCCAAAAAACCGGATCACGCCGAAACTGAAAACCCCGCCCGCCAGCCAAAACAAACCAAATACCCAAAGCCGATTTTCAAGAACACCTTCGCCAATCGGTAACATATTCCACAACACATAATATTGGGACGACATCGAGCGGATTTCCGAAAACCGCGACAGCGTGTTATAATAATGCCCGGTATCGGCAATATCCAAACCGCGCCCCAAATTCACAAAAACCAAAAGAGGCAAAACCCAAAACAAAGCCCCTATCAATAAGGCAAGAAACCAGTACAAGCCCTGCCCTTGCCCTTGCCCCTGCCTAGGTACCGCCGATTTGGCCTGTTCTGCAAAATTTTTATCATTATTTGTCATAGTGCCCATATGCGCCTGTTACGCCCATTAGCCGCCCACATCAACCACAGTCTTTTGGTTGATATTGTGTTACACCCCTCTGCCGCAAGTTTCTCTCATAGTTTGGATCATACCCTGCCCCCACAATCTGGTAAGGGCGACTGCGCCTAATAAAACACCGCTTGCCTGCACAAGATTTAAATTTTACCGGCTGCTTAAAAACTCTACTTTCCTTCCTCCGCCTGTGAGTGAAGGGAAATATGGTGAATTTATTCTCATTGACAATCCCCTACCTCCCCTCTACCCACATCCCAAAATCAACAAAAGTGAGCGGGAATATGAATAATTTGTTTTTTGTATATGGTTTGCTTGGCGAACGCTGTTCGCGCCCTAACCAATTTTGCCCGCGATTGTGATGTCCTAGCCTGAACCGCTGAGAGACCGCACCTCCGGGCCACCGCTTCGGAGGTTTTTTATTGTCTCCGCTTTTCCAATTATAAAGATTTTTACGGATACACGATGACTGATACACGCGAACTGAATGAACACCACCCAGAACACCACAAAGCTGAATTGCCGAAAACCTGGCCGGGTGAATTGAAGGCCTTGCTTTGGCTCGGTATACCCATGGCGCTTACCCAGCTGGCGCAATTTTCTATTTATACCATTGATATTCTGATGATTGGGCGGGTCGGAGCGGAAGAAGTCGCGGCGGCATCCCTAGGCACAGTGATTTATTTCTTGCTCTGGATGCTGGGCGCGGGGCCGGTGATGGCCGTCTCGCCTATGGTATCCCAAGCCTTAGGCGCCGACGTGGCAGACCGCCATGATGCGCGGATTTCTGTGCGCATGGCGCTGTGGTGCGTGGCCTTCATGACGCCCGTCATGTTGGTATTTGCGTTCATGGCAGAGCCGTTGGCTTTGCTGGCACGCCAAGACCCAACGCAATCCGCCAAGGCGGGTCGCTATATCCTCGCCCTTGCGGCGGGTTGGCCATTTGCGCTGGGTACGATGATATTGCGCAATTATTTGGCGGCCATTGGTAAGACCTTGGTGCCGTTTCTCTTGGTCATGGCCAGTGTCGCCCTGAATGCGGGGCTAAATGCTGTGCTGATATTTGGCATGTTTGGTGTGCCCGCACTGGGGCTTGTGGGTGCGGGCATAGCCTCTTCACTGGCTTATATTATCGGGTTTTTCATATTTGTTATCTATATTCAAATGGATAAAAAATCCGCCGCATTTCGAATATTTCATCATTTCTGGCGCCCCCATTGGAGCCGTCTGCGCGCTGTGTTCAAGCTGGGCTGGCCCATTAGTTTGACCACTTTATTCGAAGGTATGTTGTTCAATGCCTGTGTGCTTATTGTCGGGCTTATTGGTGTGCTGGAAGTTGCCGCCTATCAGATCGCCCTGAATATTTCGGCCTTGGCCTTTATGTTACCATGGGGATTGTCCATGGCTGGCGCCGTGCGGGTCGGCCTGGCCAAGGGCGCAGGCAATGCCGCCGCTGTCAAGCGGGCAGGCATTGTGACCATGATTATGGGCGTGCTGAGCATTATGTTATTTGCCGTCCCAGTTGCCCTGTGGCCGCAGGGCGTGGCGGGTCTGTATATGGAGCCTGGCAAGCCGGACAATGAATTGGTCATCGCCTTGGTGGCCAGTTTCTTGCCCATCGCTGCCGGGTTTATGTTTTTTGATGCGGTGCAAGTTGCAGCCAATCAGATTTTGCGCGGTCTTAAGGATGTGCGCTGGCCTATGGTGGCAACCGGGTTCAGCTATTGGATTATCGGCTTTCCGACCGCATTTTACCTCGCCGTTTACACACCCCTCGGTGCGGTGGGTGTCTGGTACGGCTTGCTCATAGGCTTATTGTTAGCGTCCATATTCCTAAGCTATAGGTTTTGGCGGCTGGCTTGGAATAAAGGCTTGGGGTAAAGAAGGCTAGTGCGGCGGGATAGGTTTTGCTCTGGTTTCGTCTAGATACCTCGCCGCCGTAACATTTAAGGTGCCGTCTTCTAGGTCAATGCGCAGCGGATTACCCGTAGGCACTTCGTAGCCGGGAATGTCGGCGTCGGCGACATTGAATAGCTCTTTTAAAAGAGCGCGCAAGCTATTGCCGTGGGCGGAAATGAGCAGGGTTTTTCCAGCCTGGATTTTTGGCGCTATGTCGACATTGAAATAGGGCAAGACCCGCTCTAAGGTGAGTTTTAAGCTCTCCCCTCTCGGTAAATCCTCCGGTGTAATATCGGCATAACGGGGGTCATTGGCCGGATGGTATTTATGTGTCGGTTCTATGAACGGCGGCGGCACATCAAAGCTGCGCCGCCAGATATGCACTTGTTCGTCGCCGTGTTTATCGCGCATTTCTTGTTTATTGAGACCTGTCAGCCCACCGTAATGACGCTCGTTCAGACGCCAGTCTTTGGTGACCGGAATATAGCATTGGTCAAGACCCCGCAGAGACATCCAAAGCGTACGAATAGCTCGAGTCAGATAGGACGTATAGGCTTCGTCAAAGCGCAAGCCTTCCACCGCCATAAGTGTGCCACCGAGCATGGCTTCGGCGACACCTTTTTCCGTAAGATCCACATCGACCCAGCCCGTAAAGCGGTTTTGCAAATTCCATTCGCTCTGGCCGTGGCGTACCAATACCAATTTTGTCATGCTTAAACCCTATATCTATTCGGGCTTTATATACAGGTGCAAGAAGTGGTCTGTCGAGAGCCGTTTGCCGTGTTTCCTATTTTTTAGGCTTCACATACATGTGCAAAAACCTGTCAGTTTTACGGCGTACCTGTGGGTCGAACACATTGAGGCTATAATCATCTGCCTTATTAGTGAGAATATTGCTGGTTTTCTCCAGTGTGAAACCAGCCTTTTCCGCATAGGCCTGAACATGGGCGGGGTCGATA
>JALSHM010000048.1 GCA_026982235.1 Robiginitomaculum sp.
AAAACCGTATCCGGGTTTTGGCTGGTGATAAAGTCACCGTTGAAATGACCCCCTATGATCTGACTAAAGGTCGGATTACTTACCGCTTTAAATAATGCTCGCATGAGCAATGCCAAAACGCCCGCCCTCATCTTGGCAAGCGCCTCACCGCGCCGCCGTGAGCTTTTGGCGCGTATCGGGGTGGTGCCGGATTATATTATTCCGGCAGATATAAATGAAGACCCGCGCAAAGACGAACTCCCTAAACCCCACGCCCTCCGCCTAGCCATTGGCAAAGCGCGAGAAATTGCACCCGCCCACAAAGGCGCCTATATATTGTCCGCAGATACGGTGGTCGGTGTCGGGCGGCGGATATTACCAAAGGCCGAAGACGAGGCGACAGCGAAAACTTGTCTGGATTTGCTATCGGGCAGGGCACACCGTGTATTTACGGGTGTGTGCTTGATAGCGCCAGACGGGCGGGAACGCGCTCGTGTCGTGGAAACACGGCTTAAGATGAAACGGCTATCCGCCTTGGAGATGCGCACATATTTGGACAGTGGTGAATGGGACGGTAAGGCGGGCGGTTACGGCATTCAAGGGCTAGCGGGCGCATTTATTGCCCATTTGAGCGGCTCTTATTCCAATGTGGTTGGACTCCCCGTCTATGAGACCCGCAATCTGCTCATCGGTGCAGGATATATACATGGCTAAACTCTGTCGCATAGAAAATGCCATAGGCGAAGAACGCGCCGCCATAATCGACCATAAACGCGATATTGAATACTTTGTGCGGCGCTGGAGCGGTCGGGATATTGCCCGTAAAGGCGAAGTATTTAGCGCCCGCGTGTTGCGTATAGATAAAGACCTGATGGCCGCATTTGTGGATATGGGCTGCGGTGAAAACGGACTTTTGCGGTTTGCCATGTCCAATAATGCCCCGCGCCTTGTGGAAGGCGCTATGGTGCGGGTAGAGGTTTTACGCCAAGCCGAAATTGATAAAGGGCCTTTGGTCAGGTTTATAGAACCGAGCAAGGCCGACAGACCCACCAAAGAAAAATCCATTAGTCTGCGCCAAGCCATTTCAGCGCGCTATCCCGGTATTAAATTTGAAGATAGTCTGGTCAACGGTATCGACGAAGCGGCGGAAACTGAGATCGCCTTACAAGGTGGCGGCTATATCTATATTGAACATACCCGCGCCGGAACCATGATTGATGTGGATACGGGTACCGGACAGAAAAGCGCCGTAGGTATAGCTTCTGCCCGCGAAATCGCCCGGCAAATCCGCAAGCGCGGTATTGGCGGTCTGATCTTGGTCGACTTTCCCAATTTTCGTAAGCGTAAAATACGGGCAGATGTATGGCAGACGTTTAAGGACGGGTTTAATGGTGACCTTGACCACCCAAAAATCGCCCCGTTTTCCCGCTTTGGCACGGTCGAGATGACCCGCACGCGCCGTGGGCCGTCCATTGCGCAAATAATGATGGGCAAGGACGGAGAGCCGACGACGGAAACCATAGCCTTGCGTGGCTTGCGCCGTTTGACCAAAGAAGCCAATGTGGACGGCGGCGCTCGGCTGGTTCTGCAAGTGCCCAGTGCGGCATATAAATGGTTGGAAGCTGATATAATTGGCTGGCGTAAGGCCATGGCCGCACGTATAGGCGAACGCTTTCGTGTGGTTTCGGGGGCGGTGATAGATGTGTATAAAGACGAGACTTAAGGGATAAGTAATGGGCAAAATTTGTAGAATATGCAAAAAACCGCAAGTGGCCGAATTTGCGCCATTTTGTTCAAAGCGCTGTGCGGATGTAGATTTGGGGCGTTGGCTGAAAGGTGGTTATGCCATACCGGGGCGTGACGGTGAAGCGAATGTCCCGGCCAATGACAATCCTGATGCCGATCCGGGTTTTGAATGAAATATTTGCCAGATAAATAATGACATAACATTCTATTGGTTTAGATTGTGGCGCAAACATGCGGAGGCCTGAATGCAAAAATCTGACTTTTTCACCCATATTAAATCTGAGCTAAATGACATTGAAGACGCCGGCATGTATAAGCGCGAGCGGTTGATTTCAGGGGCGCAATCGTCTGAAATATCCGTATGCGCAGACGGAGTTGAAAGCGATGTTCTAAATTTTTGTGCCAATAATTACCTTGGCTTAGCTGATAGTCCTGAACTGATTGAGGCGGGAATAGAGGCGCAGGCACGCTACGGATTTGGTATGGCGTCGGTGCGGTTTATTTGCGGCACCCAGACCATTCACCGCCAGCTTGAGCAAGCCATTGCAGACTGGCTTGGATATGACGATTCTATTCTCTATGCGGCTTGTTTTGATGCCAATGGCGGTGTGTTTGAGCCGCTCCTGTCGAAGGAAGACGCGATTATTTCCGATAGTCTCAATCATGCATCCATCATTGATGGGGTGCGCTTGTGCAAGGCCATGCGCTATCGTTATGCCAATTCAGATATGGCGGATTTGGAGAAACAGTTAGAACAAGCGCGTGCAGATGGGGCGCGGCATATTCTTATTGTGACAGACGGCGTATTTTCCATGGACGGCTATATCGCCAAACTGCCGGAAATATGCGATTTGGCGGATAAATACGGCGCATTGACTATGGTGGATGATTGTCACTCCACCGGGTTTATGGGGGCAGGTGGACGCGGTACGGCGGAGCACCTCGGCGTGCTTGGCCGGATTGACATTCTGACCGGAACGCTGGGCAAGGCGCTTGGTGGGGCAATGGGTGGGTTCACTTGCGCCAAGCAAGAGGTCATCGACATGCTCCGGCAGCGCTCGCGGCCTTATTTGTTTTCCAATTCTTTGGCACCGTCTTTGACGGGGGCAAGTATCAAGGCCATTGAATTGGCCAAGGACGGGGACACATTACGGGCAAAACTTTTTGCCAATGCCAAACGGTTTCGTGCAGGTATGACGGCGGCTGGGTTTGACCTTTTGGACGGTGACCACCCGATTATACCCATTATGCTGGGCGATGCCAAATTGGCGCAGGATATGGCCGCAGGCTTGATGCGTGAGGGTATATATGTCACTGGATTTTTCTTTCCTGTGGTGCCCAAAGGTAAAGCCCGCATCCGCACCCAAATGAGCGCCGCCCATACGGATGCGCAGATAGACAGGGCGGTGGCCGCATTTACCAAGGTCGGTAAAGATTTGGGGGTGATATGATGACCACTATACCCAAAACCATGAAAGCCCTCGTCAAAGCCCATGCCAAGCCTGGTCTTTGGATGCAAGACGTGCCTGTGCCCGAAATCGCGCCGGATGAAGTTTTGATAAAAATTCACAAGACCGCCATTTGCGGCACGGATATGCATATCTATAATTGGGACGAGTGGGCGCAAAAGAATATTCCCGTACCCATGGTGGTTGGCCATGAATATGGCGGCACGATTGCGGCGGTCGGCTCCACGGTCAAGCGGGTTAAAATCGGTGACCGGGTGTCCGGCGAGGGGCATGTGGTTGGTCACGTATCGCGCAATGCGCGGGCAGGGCGCTTTCATCTTGATCCTGGCTCCAAAGGTATAGGGGTGAATTTGCCCGGCGCATTCGCAGAATATCTGGCACTGCCAGCGTTTAATGTCGTGCCGCTTATCCACGAAATAGATATGGAAACAGCGGCTATTCTCGACCCGCTTGGCAATGCCGTCCATACGGCGCTGAGTTTTAATCTATCTGCCGAAGATGTGATGATTACGGGGGCAGGGCCTATCGGGATTATGGCCGCTGCCGTTGCTTTGCGCTCTGGCGCACGACGGGTCATGATTACGGATGTGAATGACTGGCGGCTTGACCTTGCCCAAAAAGTCGCACCGGGCGTGCGCACGGTAAATGTAACCAAAGAAGACCCAAAACAAGTCATGTACGAAATGGGCTTAATCGAGGGCTTTGATGTCGGCATGGAAATGAGCGGCCAGCAAAGCGCGTTTGCGAGTATGTTGGATCTGATGATTATGGGCGGCAATATTGCCATGCTCGGCATTCCGTCCAAACCGTTTGAGGTGGATTTGTCAAAATTCGTGTTTAAATCATTGACTTTACGCGGTATTTACGGGCGGCAAATGTTTGAAACCTGGTATAAAATGCTCGCCCTCCTGGACAGTGGCTTGGACATGAGCGCCATCATCACAGACCGATTCCCCGCACAAGATTTCCAAGACGCATTTGATTTAATGCTGACAGGCAAAGCCGGCAAGGTAATTTTGGACTGGACGGGGGTTTAGGTTTGAAAATACTATATCCAAACAATCAAAACACCACTCCAACACCCCGCTCATACCGACGGAAGTCGGTATCCATTTTGAGTGTTGCGCTTTGCCGGAAGATGGATCCCGTTTTTCAACGGGAAGAACGGACTGGAAGGGGAAGTAAATGACTGAGAGGACTGAAAAGTCTAAGCTAAAACTTGTTGAAGACACTTTTTGGCATCAATTGGCAAATTTGGGTGGCGATGGGAATCCTCATGAACCACCAGAAGCAACACGTCACCAATTTTGGAATGCTTATTTTAAGGCAGTTGGAGATCGTGAATTTGCTACTGACGAAAATTATGTAGAAAGACAGAGTGCGTTAAGCAAGGTAGATTTTGCATCTTTAAGCAATCTAATATACGATTTTTCTAAAAAGGATAAAATTGATTATTGGAACCCACCTAGAAAAATCGACTTTTCTCAGGTTCGTTTCGGCGATGTTGTAGATTTCGCCAATTTCACTTTTCCCTGGTCTGTGAGTTTTGAGAATTCAGTTTTTGAAAGTTTGGCTTATTTCAAGGATGCTACATTCATGGGGAGTGCTAATTTCAAGAATGTAACATTTTTAGGCGATGATTCTTTCTGTAACGCAATATTTACAGGTGATGCTAATTTCGAGTTTGCTACATTCACAAGTAATGCTGATTTCATGACGGCTAGATTCAATGGCCATGCTGAGTTCATGAACGCTGTATTCACAGGCGATGCTGATTTCGATGGTGCTAAATTCACAGGCGATACTGATTTCATGACAGCTACATTCACAAGTGATGCTGATTTCAAGTCGGCACATTTTAACACGACAACGGATTTTATGGAAACAAAATTTTTGAAACACCCACCCGCATTTTTTGATGCGAATGTTTCGCAAGACACGATTTGGCAGGATACAACATTTCCTAAACCGCCTTCAGATAAAGATGAAGCTCATGCCCACAAGCGCGCCTATGAGAGGTTATCGCTAATGATGAGCAGGCTAGAAAAATCACATGATAAACACATGTTTTTCAGGCACGAAATGCGAGTGCGTCGACGGCTAGAAACAAATTGGTTTTCAATATTTATGAACGGCGCATATGCATTGTTTAGCAATTTCGGCTACGGCTTCGGGCGTGCTTTAGCTTGGTGGTTTGGGCATATTGTTTTGGGGGCTTGTTTGTTGTTTATTCCTGCGCCTCAAAATTGGGCGGGTGTTGTTAATTCAGTTGCTACCAGTTTTGCCAATGCACATTCTTTTTTGGGGTTGAATAGGGGGTCGCTCAAAACTGTTTATGCAGATTATGCTAAATGGGATTTTTTTAATGTTGTTTGGACTGT
>JALSHM010000049.1 GCA_026982235.1 Robiginitomaculum sp.
AAATTCTGGGTGACTGCGAATACTGACTTTAGCCAATATTTCTTCCCCCGCCTGCGGGGGAAGTACCCCGCAGGGGGGATGGGGGGAACAACGCGCGTATGGTGCAAGACTAAAATTAGTCCCCCCACCCGCAACGCCAACGCTTGCGTGGCGTGTCGCCTCCGCGACCTCTTGGGAGTACCCTTGCGGTGCTACGCTCCGGTACGCATTCGCGTCACGGGGCATTTGCCCCGCTTTGGCTCAAACCCGCAAGTGGGGGAAGGAAATGGGCGGCAAATCTCCAGTGCATAGTCTGCCAGTACCACCGATCTAGTCCGCCATCGTGAGCGCAATAAAACAGCAATGAAGGACGCGTAGAACAGTAGTGGCGGAATAGCGGCCTGCGACAAAATGTGCGTTTATTTATAGCACCTCAACAGTTTTGCGGGATTGCTTTGTTGGAGACGCATCTCTATATGAAAGTTAATTATCATTCCGACCGAACGGGCTAAACAACGAATTTGAGGACACATTATGTTTGATTTTGCTGCGGCACGCGAAACTATGCTGGATTGTCAAATCCGTACCAATGACGTGACCGACTATGATATTCAGGCCGCTTTTAAAGCCGTGCCACGCGAATGCTTTGTGCCCAAATCGAAAACCGCCCTTGCCTATAGCGATGTCCATATTGATTTAGGGGAAGGCCGATATATGCTACGCCCCCGGGATTTCGCTAAGATGCTGGACTCTGCGGATATCGCGAGCACAGACATTATACTAAATATTGGCTGCGGACGCGGCTATTCTGTCGCTGTAATGGCACAATTAGCCGAAACAGTGGTGGCGTTGGAACAATCTGAAGAAGCTGTCGAGCGCGCGACGGCTTTATTGGCTCAATGCGGCACGAATAATGCCGCCGTAGTTCAGGGAGATTACCGCGCGGGCGCACCCGAACATGGGCCATTTGATGTGATTTTTGTCGGCGGTTCTGTGGCGAGTGTACCGGAAACTTGGCGAGATCAATTGGCCAATAATGGTCGTCTTATTGTGGCCGTAAACGACGGGCCAATATCGCGAGTAAAAGTCTTCAAAAAATCTAATGATAAAATCGGTGAACGCACGGTATTTGATGCCAACATCCCTGCCCTGCCCGGGTTTGAACACAAACAAACATTTTCTTTGTAAGAATTGTAGGATAATAGTGTGAAACAGTTTTTTCTATCAAATGTTGTGAAATTTGCAGGCATTGGGATTGCCAGCTTTATTGGCCTGGCAATGTCAGCACCTGCGCACGCTGAAGATTTCCAGCAAGCCTTGGTATCCGCATACCAAAACAATCCGCGCCTCATGGCCGAGCGTGCGCGTGTTCGTGAAATTGACGAAAACTATGTACAAGCACAGGCCGCAGGACGTTTCACCCTCAATGTCAATGGAAGTGTCGCGCGTAATTTAACTGCCACGCAAACTAGGTTCAGCAGTGGTATTCCCGGTCTTCCGCCAACAACAAACAATTTCACCAATTGGCTCACTCCCTATAATGGTCAATTATCTATCGTCCAACCGATTTATCAAGGTGGGCGAGTTAAGGGCTTGAAAGCACAAGCCAAAGCCGGGGTTCTCGCTGCGCGCCAAGGCTTGCGCAATGCCGAGCAAAATTTGCTATTATCCGCTGCCACCGCTTATCTGGATGTGTTGCGAGACGAGGAAGCGGCACGTATTCGCCGCAATAATGTGCGGGTATTGACCCGGCAAAAATTTGCTGCTCAAGATAGATTTGAGGTGGGTGAAGGCACAAGAACCGATATTGCTCAGGCTGATGCCCGATTGGCCGCAGCCGAAATTGGGCTTGCCAATGCCGACGCTAGCTTAGCGGTTAGCCGCGCTGCCTATATACGCTTTGTTGGTCATATACCATCTGACCTTACAGCACCGCCGCAATTCGTCTTACCTGCAACCCTCCTTGAAGCCTTAAGACTTGGTCGCGCCAATAATCCGCAATTGATCGCTGCACGTTATAATGAAAATGCGGCGCAATCTGCCGTCGCAGTCGCCAAGTCCGCAGGTCGACCAAGCTTATCCTTGAACGGGACTTTACAAAGTTCACGTGACAGTAGTGTCAATTTCCCCTTATCAGAATCTGCCAGTATCACGGCGCAATTGCGCATACCCATATATTCCGGCGGCCTCAACCAATCACGCGTTCGTGCTGCCAAGCAGGCCACTATTCGCTCTAAATTCGAAACCCGCGAAACCGAGCTTGCCGTTGACCAGACCGTGGCTAATCTTTGGGCGCAGGTTATTGCATCTGAACGCTCTCTAGTGGCGAGCCGCAAACAAGTTGCCGCTGCGGAGATTGCTTTTGAGGGCGTCGAGTTGGAACAACAAGTTGGCACCCGCAATACACTAGACGTGCTGGACGCGGAGCAAGAACTCTTGAACGCCAAACTATCTGTGATACAGGCTGAACGCAATTATAATGTTGCCACCTACCAAATGCTGGTCACTCTTGGCGGATTTGATGCTTATTCTCTACAATTGCCAGTGGACACTTATGACCCAAATGTCAATTTTGACCGGGTAACCTCCAATCCTTTCGAAGGGTATTTCCCCGAACCCGTTGAGAAAATTGCCAAGCAAATCCCGGATATTCCAGACGTGCCTATAGCTTTGGTCAAGCCTTATATTAAGAAAGTCGGGACGGACACACTGGGTTTAGCCAAAGCCCTGCTTCCGACAAAAGCAGAGAATGCTACGGGAAAAATCATCACCCAATTGCCGGACATTCCCAAAAGTGCCCTAGATGCCGCTACAATAAGCAAACCATTTGACCCAGGCACCAAGCCAGCAGATCCAGAAGCTATTGATCCGCAACCAATTTTGCTTATTACGCAACAAAAACCAAAATCTAAGTAATAACCAAATTTTCTCCGTAACACACCTTGTAAATAAGCCCCCAATACATTTTAATGTGATATAAACGAATTACTGTGATTCGTTTATAAAGTGTGAGCAGTGCTGACTAGACAATTCACACGGGTTATCTTAGACTTGGATTATTATTCATTTGGATAGGTCTCAATTTTTATCCAAGAAAACGGGGAACAGGCGGGAACATATATGTCGGACAACTCAAATCTGGCCAACACCAATATCGAACCAAGCATGGAAGACATCCTTTCTTCCATCCGAAAAGTAATAGCTGAAGACCTGATAAATAAAGACGCCCCCTCTGCAGAAGACAGCAGTGATTCCGCCGACATTCCAGAAGTGCAGATAAAGGCGGAGGCAGATCCGCAGATAGAGGACGAAACAAATATCGCTGATTCCGCCCCTCTTGACCTAAAAAACACAATACCGGCCATACCTAGGCTCGTTGATAATATTGATACGCCTGATACAGAAGATATACTTGATCTAGATAGTATTGTGACTGACCTCCCTGATCCATCCACAATGACGGGTGAAAGCGGAGAAGCCCTTGAATTGGTGACGATTGATGATGACCTTATAACCGAGGTGGGCGACAACCAAGATGTGAAATTGGAAGAATTATCTTCTACAACTAAACGCGCTGACAATACAGAAGCCCCCGCCGCCGCCTTAGACAAAACGGGCGGCGAAAATGTCGAAATGGATTTTGACGAAAGCCTGGATTTAGTCATGGATGCAGATGCGTCTGATTATGTGACAGCCAAATTAACCGCCTCTGACCTAGAGAGTACTGCGTTAGACGCCCAGGATATGGGTGTGAAAGATTGGCGCGATCAGGCGAAGGGGAAATTTGAAAGCGGTGAAGCCAATACCGACGCGGACTTACAACAAGCCGTTGACGCTGCTGTCAAAGAGACCTTAGCAGAAGACGCGCTTCTAGACGAATATTTCTCGGATATAGAAGACACGCTAGAAAATGCTCTTGGCGATGACACCTCCGACCAAGGCATCAATACAGAAATTGATACAACAAATGCCGATTTTGACGATGAACAAGATACTGCGGCACCAGATGAAGATATGGATTTAGTCAAATCTCTGTTAAATGATCTGATGGACGAGCCGATATTGGAAACTGAAAATCCAGACAACCAAGCACTGAATGTAAAAACAAGTGCTGCTGATAATATGGAAACAACCGATTTCACCGATGAAATCCTATTCAGCGAGGGGCAGGATAATGCGCTAGATGATCATGACCTCCTTATCCCTGAACCAAGCGACAATAATCTTGCAGACTTCACAGACAATTTGCTTGCCCCGCTAAGCGACGACATACCAGAACAGGTATCGCCAGAGCAGGTATCGCCAGAGCAACATCCAGATGCCGACAACACATTGGCGCAAATCGCCAAAAATGTCGGCACCCCTAATACAATCGCACAGGACGCAACCATAAACCCGGATGATGTCGTCACTCTGGAAGCCCCTGATTTAATCTCTAAATTGGCATTGACGGGTAGCCTTGCTGGCACGACTGCACATGTAGCATCCTCTTTGGTTCATGATGATGATAAAGCGCAAAATGCCCCCGATTCCACCCATGAAGATGACCCTGACCACAAAGATATTGAGCTAGAAGCGCCTGGATTGGAGAGCTCCACATCAAAAGCCCCCGAACACACACAACAAGCACCACCACCAAGTAAACAAGAGGAAGAAGCCATGGCTATACCAAAAGAGGCTACACCCATAAAATCCGACACCCTAATTGATGTGGAAACACAAACCGAAGTTGGCAATGCCTTTGCCTCCCTCAGCTCGGCAGTGCAAGAAAAGGCTCTGGCCGAAGAAAATGGCCCGCCCATTGGCGAATTGGTCAAAGACGCCCTCAAACCTATGCTGCAAGAATGGCTGGATAAAAACCTGAAAGCCATGGTGCAGCGCGCCGTGACCAAAGAAATCAAGCGGATTTCCAGCGGTAAATAGCCGGGCTAAAACAGGTAAATAAATATCTGGAATTGTTTGCGCGTGCGCGTTAAATACACAAACCGCTCTTTGGGAAAAAGGGCGGTTTATTTATGTGAGTATTAAGAATGTTGGACAAGAGTTTTAATCCCCGTGAGGCCGAGCCGCGTATTTATGCGGATTGGGAAAACAGTGGCGCGTTTAAGCCCCGCCCTGCCAAACATACGGATACCAAAGATGATAATTATTCTATCGTCATCCCCCCGCCCAATGTCACGGGTAATTTGCATATGGGTCATGCCCTCAATAATACCCTGCAAGACATTCTTATCCGCTATAACCGTATGCTCGGCAAGGCGGTTCTCTGGCAACCGGGCATGGATCATGCGGGTATTGCCACACAAATGGTGGTCGAGCGGCAAATGGCGGCGGCGGGCGAACCCAAGCGCACCGACATAGGCCGCGAGGCGTTCATCAAGAAAGTCTGGGAATGGAAAGAAAAATCCGGCGGTAATATTGAAAAACAAACCCGCCGCTTAGGCGCATCGTGTGATTGGTCGCGCACACGCTTTACTATGGACGAAGGCCTGTCGGACGCGGTGCGCAAAGTGTTTGTGGACATGTATAATGAAGGCTTGATTTACCGCGATAAACGTCTG